>NZ_JBHVHQ010000103.1:0-15441 GCF_042800135.1 Streptomyces sp. NPDC057654
GGTCAGCCAGCGCGATCCCGCTGCCGAGCACCACGGCCAGGAGCAGTACGCCGGCCGTTTCTACGCGCAGCATCCGCAGCACCTGACGGCGGGTGGCCCCGCCCAGCCGCAGCAGGGCGAACTCGCGGACGCGCTCCGAGGTCGACATCGCCAGGGTGTTGATGACGGCGATGGCGGTGAAGGCCAGGACGAGTCCCATGGCGAGGTCATTGACCTCGGCGTTGGACTCCCGCCGTGCGGACTGGAGCCGCACGGCGTCGGCGGCCGGAACGACCCGTACGCCGGGGAAGCCCCGGACGGCCGCGGCGAGCCGGTCCCGGGTGGCGGAGGACCTGACCCAGACCTCGCGGGCGATGGGGTTGTCGATGTGCCGGGACAGCAGGGCGTGGGACACCGTCAGGTCGCCGAACCCCAGGCCGTCGGCGTAGACGGCGGCCACGGTGAGGGTGACGGGAGTGCCGTCGCCGAGCGTCGCCTTGAGGCTGTCACCCGGACTCAGCCCGAGGTCGCCGGCGGCGAGTTCGCTGACCGCGACGCTGTCCGGGCCGAAGCGGGCGAGGGAGCCGCGCTGGACGCCCGGGTCCCAGACCCCGGCGAGACCGGCGGCGGTGACGCCCTGCGCCGGGTACTTGTCGAGTCCGACGCGCACCGTGCCCCGTACGACCTCGGTGGCGGCGGTCGTTCCCGGAGTCTTGCGGACAGCCGCCGCGGCGGCGCCCGGCACACCGGGTCCCGACGCGGCGAGCACCCAGTCGGCGCGGTTGCCGTCGGCCGCCTGCCGCTGGGCGTCGTCGGCGAGGGTGGGCTGGGTGAATGGCGCCGCGCAGGCCCGTCTCCAGAAGCGCACCGCAAGCGGTGATGAGCGCGGCGGCGCACATCAGCGCCAGCAGAGCGCCGACGAAGCCGTCCTTCCGGGCGCGTACCGTCTGGAGGGCATATCGCGACAAGGCCATGCCCGCAGACTTCCAGCCGCGCCCGTGCCGGAGCACTGCTGTCGCCCGGCGTCTTGAGCCGGGGGCTATCCCCCTGCTCTCCCCCTCTCCCCCGAAATCTCCACACCCCGACGCCACGCGCGCCGAAACGGCGCGCGCCGGAACCACGTCTCCCGGAGCCGCGCGCTCCGAGGCCGAGCATCCGGAAGGAACTACGCGTCCCAGCTGCCGAGCGCCCTCGGGCTACGCGTCGGGCAGGTGGTACTCCAGCAGCTCCGGGTCCTCTCCCTCCTCCTCCAGCGCCCTGCGCACCACTCGCAGGGCCAGGCCCTCCGGGTACCCCTTGCGGGCCAGCATCCCGGCGAGACGTCTGATCCGCTTCTCCCTGTCCAGGCCGCGGCTCGCCCGCAGCTTCCGCTCGACGAGCTCGCGGGCCGTCCGCTCCTCCTGCTCGGCGTCGAGCTGCCCGACGGCCTCGTCGATGAGCGCGGTGTGCACCCCCTTGGTGCGCAGCTCGCGCGCGAGGGCCCGGCGGGCCAGGCCCCGGCCGCGGTGCCGGGACTCCACCCACGCCTCGGCGAACGCCGCGTCGTCGATCAGCCCGACGTCCTCGAACCGGGACAGCACCTCCTCCGCCACGTCCTCGGGGATGTCGCGCTTGTTCAGTGCGTCAGCGAGCTGCTTGCGGGTGCGCGGCGATCCGGTGAGCAGCCGAAGGCATATCGCCCGTGCCTGCTCACCGGGGTCGCGCGGCGTCTCGCCCCGGCCCCTCTGTCCGGTGTCCTCCGCGCCGGAGTCCAGCGCCTCGTCGGGGCCGGGTGCCGTGCCGCCGCCCGTACGTCTGCCCGTACCCCTGCCCGGTCCCCCGCCCGTACGTCTGCCGCCCGCGCGTCCCCGGCTGGGGCTCCCTTCCCGCTCTCCCTCCCGGTCACCCGGCTGATCGTCCGCGCCGGGGCTGTCCGGCCAGTCGGTTCGCCGTGTCATGGGCTAGCTCTTGGCCGCCGCCGTCTTGGCGGCCTTGGCGCCGGCCTTCGTCGCCGGGGCCGGTACGGACTTGGCCGCGTCGCCGGCCGCCGCGCCGGCCGCGTCCGCGCCGGGCTCGGCCGGCAGCTCCTCGGGCCTCACGCCCACGCCCAGCTTTTCCTTGATCTTCTTCTCGATCTCGTTGGCGAGGTCGGGGTTGTCCCGCAGGAAGTTGCGGGCGTTCTCCTTGCCCTGTCCGAGCTGGTCGCCCTCGTACGTGTACCAGGCGCCGGCCTTGCGGACGAAGCCGTGCTCGACGCCCATGTCGATCAGACCGCCCTCGCGGCTGATGCCCTGCCCGTAGAGGATGTCGAACTCGGCCTGCTTGAAGGGCGGCGCGACCTTGTTCTTGACGACCTTGACGCGGGTGCGGTTGCCGACCGCGTCGGTGCCGTCCTTGAGGGTCTCGATACGGCGGATGTCGAGCCGCACCGAGGCGTAGAACTTCAGCGCCCGGCCACCGGTCGTCGTCTCCGGGGAGCCGAACATCACGCCGATCTTCTCGCGGAGCTGGTTGATGAAGATCGCGGTGGTCTTGGACTGGTTGAGCGCGCTGGTGATCTTGCGGAGCGCCTGGCTCATCAGCCGGGCCTGGAGGCCGACGTGCGAGTCGCCCATCTCGCCCTCGATCTCCGCGCGCGGCACCAGGGCGGCGACGGAGTCGATGACGATCAGGTCGAGGGCGCCGGAGCGGACCAGCATGTCCACGATCTCCAGCGCCTGCTCGCCGGTGTCCGGCTGGGAGAGGATGAGGTTGTCCGTGTCGACGCCGAGCGCCTTCGCGTACTCCGGGTCGAGCGCGTGCTCCGCGTCGACGAAGGCGACCGTGCCGCCGGACTTCTGCGCGTTGGCCACGGCGTGCAGTGTGAGGGTCGTCTTACCGGAGGACTCCGGGCCGTACACCTCCACCACGCGGCCGCGCGGCAGGCCGCCGACGCCGAGCGCGACGTCGAGCGCGGTCGACCCGGTGGGGATGACCTCGATGGGGTCGTTCGGCCGGTCACCGAGACGCATCACGGCGCCCTTGCCGAATTGCCGTTCAATCTGTGCGAGCGCGGCGTCGAGCGCCTTCTCGCGGTCGGTACCTGCCATGGGTTCCACCCGATTTGCTTGAGTCGATCGCTTCACGTCCACGACGCTAACGCCTGCCACTGACAATCGGCCCTGACGTCGTGCCGCCCTGTGGATAACTCGGCCGGGACCGTCCCGGCTACCAGGGCCGGAACCCCTATAAGAATGGCTGTTCGATTTCGGTGTCAAGCGCACCACGCCGCCCGGAATCGCGGGGCGGGCGGCGGCAGCGGCCGGGTTCAGCCCTCGTCGTCGCGGTCGTCGGGCGGCGGATTCCGGCGCAGGGCGCGGCGCACGCGCCCCGCCGGCCTGCGGTTCCGGCGGTCGGGCAGCCGCGCCTCGTCGGTGACCTCGTAGCGCCGCACATATGTGCCGAGGAATGCCTGGAGCGTCGCGGTCGCCGGGATCGCGATCAGCGCGCCCACCGCCCCCAGCAGCGCGGTGCCCGCGACCACCGACCCGAAGGCCACGGCCGGGTGGATGTCCACGGTCTTCGCGGTGATGCGCGGCTGTAGCACGTAATTCTCGAACTGCTGGTACACCACCACGAACCCGAGCACCCACACCGCGTACCAGGGGTCCACCGTGAAGGCGATGAGCATCGGCAGCGCGCCCGCGAGGTAGGTGCCGATCGTCGGGATGAACTGCGAGACGAACCCCACCCAGATCCCGAGCGCCGGGGCGTACGGCACCCCCAGGATCTCCAGCAGTATGTAGTGGGCGATCCCGGAGACCACGGCCATCAGGGCGCGCGAGTAGATGTAGCCGCCGGTCTTGGCGACCGCGAGGTCCCAGGCGCGCAGCGCCTCCGCCTGGCGGCCGGGCGGCAGCACGGAGCACAGCGCGCGCCGCAGCCGGGGCCCGTCGGCCGCGAAGTAGAAGGAGAACAGCAGCACCGTCAGGAGTCTGAACAGGCCCCCGAGCACGGTCGCGGAGACGTCGAGCACGCCGCTCGCGCTGTTCTGCACATACTTCTGCAACCAGTCGGAGTGCAGCAGGCTGTCCTGGACCTGGACCCGGTTCAGGCTGGTGTTGAAGGTCTTGTTGACCCAGCTGATCACCGAGTCGAGGTAGGAGGGGAAGTCGTCGACCATGGTGGAGATCTGGTCGGCGAGCATCGAGCCGAGCAGCGCGAAGAAGCCGGCGGAGACGATGACGACCCCGAGGAAGACCAGGCCGGTGGCGAGGCCGCGGCGCATGCCGCGCGCGGCCATCCGGTCCACCGCGGGCTCGACCGCGAGCGCGAGGAAGAACGCGATCAGGATGTTCAGCAGCAGTCCGATGAGCTGATGAAAGGCCCAGCTCGCGAGCTGGAAGCAGGCGAAGAGGACCAGCGCGAGCGCCATGGCGCGCGGCAGCCAACGAGGCATACGGGAGCCGGTCGCGGGCGGCCGGCGGTCATCCTGAGCGGTCTCATCTGTCGGGGCCACGGAGGTCAGTCTGGCCCATGGGCCGCGGTGTCCCCGCGCCGCCCCGCGGCTCAGCGCTTGTCGTGGGGCACGTCCACGGCGACGCACACCGCGCGCCATACGTCCTTGGCGCTCCAGCCCGCGGCGAGCGCCTCGTGCACGGTCCGCCCGCCGAGCTCCGCCATCACATGGTCGCGCGCGAAGGAGTCGGCGTACGCCTCACCGAAGTGATCCGCCATCCGCTGCCAGAAGATCGTCAACCGCATCCGTCCCACTCCCTGCCGTTCTGCCCCGCTGCCGTCCGCGGCTCCCGCCGCCGGACGGCCCGCCGCGCCCGTTCCCACCCGGCGCCCTGGTATGGGCCTCCGCACCCGCTTCCCCACCGCCGCTCACGCCACCGGCGCCGGAAGCCCACGCCGGCCATGACGCCATGACATCACCACCGAAGACCGACGGTGATGTCAGCGGTTGGTTTCCTTCTCGTACGCCTTGATGACCTCGTCCGTCGGACCGTCCATCAGCAGCTCACCGCGCTCCAGCCACAGCACCCGGTCACAGGTGTCCCGGATCGACTTGTTGTTGTGACTGACCAGGAACACCGTCCCCGCCTCCTTGCGCAGCTCCCGGATCCGCGCCTCCGACCGCTTCTGGAACGCCCGGTCCCCCGTCGCCAGCGCCTCATCGATCATCAGCACATCGTGATCCTTCGCCGCCGCGATCGCGAACCGCAGCCGCGCCGCCATCCCCGACGAATACGTCCGCATCGGCAACGAGATGAAATCCCCCTTCTCATTGATCCCCGAGAAGTCCACGATCTCCTGATACCGCTCCCGGATCTCCTCCCGCGACATCCCCATCGCCAACCCGCCCAGGATCACATTCCGCTCCCCCGTCAGATCATTCATCATCGCCGCGTTCACCCCCAGCAACGACGGCTGCCCATCGGTGTACACCCGCCCCCGCTCCGCCGGCAGCAGCCCCGCCACCGCCCGCAGCAACGTCGACTTCCCCGACCCGTTCGACCCGATCAGCCCGATCGCCTCCCCCCGGTACGAGGTAAAACTCACCCCCCGCACCGCATGCACCTTCCGCACCCCCGCACCCGGCGACCGGCGCACGATCCGGTTCAGCGCCGCCGTCGCACTCCCCCGCCCCGCACTCCCCCCATACACCCGGTACACGATGTGCAGCTCATCCGCGATCACCGTCGGCACCCGCGCCCCCGCCACCGCCGGGACCACGCCTTCTCCCGCATTGCGCTCAGCCACGGCCGTACTGCTCCTCAGCCTTCCAGAAAAACACGAAACCCCCGACGCCCACCACCAGCGCCCAGCCCACCGCCAGACCCCACACATGCGACGGCAGCTTCCCCGCCCCGAAACTGTCGATCAACGCGAACCGCATCAGATCGATGAACACCGACGCCGGATTCGCCGACAGCACCTCGATCACCCAATGCGGCGCATGCGCCTTCCGCAGCTGATCCGTCATGCTGTACATCACCCCGGACGCATACATCCACGTCCGCAGCAAAAACGGCAGCAACTGCGCCAGATCCGGCGTCTTGCTCCCCAACCGCGCCATCGCCAGCGCCAGCCCCGTATTGAACACGAACTGCAACACCAGCGTCGGCACCACGATCAGCCACGCCGCATCCGGATAATGCCCGCACGCGACGAGCACCACCACCAGCACACCCATCGAGAACAGCAACTGCTGCAACTGCTGCAACGCAAAAGAAATCGGCAGCGCCGCCCGCGGAAAATGCAGAGCCCGCACCAGCCCCAGATTCCCCGCGATGGCCCGCACCCCCGCCATCGCCGAACTCTGCGTGAACGTGAAAACAAAAACACCCGTCACCAGGAAAGGAATATAAATCCCCATCCCGCCCATCGCCTTGCCCCGCTGCATCAGCAGACCGAAGATGAAGAAATACACCATCGCATTCAGCAACGGCGTCGCGACCTGCCACACCTGCCCCAGCTTCGCCTGACTGTACTGCGCCGTCAGCTTCGCCCGGGAAAAAGCAACAACAAAATGCCGCCGGTCCCACAACTGCCGCACATACTCCCCCAACCCCGGCCGGGCACCACTCACCGAGAGGCCATGGGCGGCGGCGAGCTCCGCCGGGGACAGGGGGGCGGCTTCGGGCCGTTCGAGGACGGCGGTCGAGAGCGCAGACGACGCAGCGGCCGCAGCGGACGTAGAGGACGTAGGGAACCCGGTCACCTGGGAACTTTCGGTAGGGGGGACACACCTCAAGGCGGCCGGGGCACGACACGCGGCCCCGGGGCGGTGTGAGGGCAGATGACATCACGTTGGAACGGGTGCGTTCCGTCGTTTCGTCAACGCTAGAGGAGGAGACGATGGAACACAAGCGTTCCATCGTCGAGTTAGGCTCAGTGCATGGATAAGGAGTCCCAAAAGCCGCGTCGCGCCCCAGCGGGGGCCGCCGCGTTCCGCGAGGACGTCACCGAGGCGATCCGCGCCGCCGTCTTCGAAGAGCTGGCCACCGTGGGGTACGGGCGTATGTCGATCGAGCGCATCGCCCGCCGGGCCGGGGTGGGCAAGGCCGCGGTGTACCGCCGCTGGCGCTCGAAGCTGCCCATCGTCCTCGACGTGGTCTCCGCGCTCGCGGTCCAGGGCATGCCGACTCCGGACACCGGCAGCCTGCTGGGGGACGTACAGGCGCTGCTGAAGGTGACCGCGCGGCTGCTCCAGCATCCGATGGCCGCCCAGATCCTCCCCGACCTGCTCGCCGAGGCGGCCCGCAACCCGGACATCGCCCAGGCGCTACAGACAGCCGTGCGCGACTCCCAGCGCGCCATAGCGGAAACGATCGTCCAGCACGCGGTGGCCCGCGGCGAGCTGTCCGCCGACACCAGCGTCGACCTCGCCCTCGACCTGGCCTGCGGCCCCCTCTACTGGCGCCTGGTGATGGTGCGCTCCCCCCTCCCCGCGGGCTATCTGGAGGGTCTCGCGCGGGCCACCACCGCCGCTCTCGGCGCGGCGCGCACGTCCCGCTGACACGTCCCGCCGAGGAGCCGGCCCGGCAGGCCGCGGGGCCGCGGGCGGACCTCGGCGGACCTCGGGAAAACCGCCAATCGTCAACCGCGTGCGCCCGGCCCCCGCCCTGCGGGTGCAGCCCGGCATGAGCCGCTGACCGCCGCCGTTTTCCGCCCTACGGTCTGACCATGGCCCGTTCCGGAGCATCACACGCAGACCGCGCCGAGCACTTCGTCTGGCTGACCGCCCGCGTGCTCGAACAACGCCGATTCGCCTATCACTTCCTCGACGACAGCGACCGCGGCGCCGATGCCGTCGAGACCGCGCTCACCGCCTACCTGGGGGAGGACGGCGGCTACGGCTACGCCCTGGAGCCCGATCTGCGGGGCCCGGTGAGCCAGCCGCCGCACGTCGCGCACGCGCTGCGCGTCCTGGACGGCATCGGGCGCTGCGGCGGGCAGCGGGTGGAGCGCGTCTGCCGCTATCTGACCGGCATCTCGACCTCGGACGGCGCGCTGCCCGCGCTCCACCCCTCGCTGCGCGGCTATCCGGCGGCCCCCTGGATGCCGGTGGTGGACGACCCGCCGAGCGAGCTGCTGACGACCGGCCCGGTGGTGGGGCTGCTGCACCGCAACGAGGTGTGGCACGCGTGGCTGTTCCGGGCCACCGATTACTGCTGGGCCGCGGTGGAGTCGCTGACGAAGACGCACCCCTACGAAGTGCTGGCGGCCGTCGCCTTCCTGGACGGCGCCCCGGACCGTACGCGCGCGCAGGCGGCGGCCCAGCGCCTCGGCGCGCTGGTGCACGAGCAGCGGCTGGCCGTCCTGGAGCCGGAGCGGGCGGCGGGGCACCCGCTGTCCGAGGGGTACGCGCCGGGCGAGTACCACTTCCCGTACGACTACGCCCGCTCGCCCGACTCCTTGGCCCGGCACTGGTTCTCCGACGCGGAGATGGACCGGTCGCTGGACTTCCTCGCCCGGTCGCAGGAGGAGGACGGCGGCTGGCCGGTGAACTGGCGCCAGTGGGCGCCGGGCACCGCCCTGGAGTACCGCCCGATGGTGACCATCGAGGCGCTGCTGACCCTGCGCGCGTACGGGCGGCCCTTGTAGGCCGTGAAGAGCCGTGAAGAGCCGTGAAAAACCATGGGAACAGACCCCGGGGGCGACGTTTTCGGCTCGGTGCGGCCTGGGAGCTCCCCCAGGAGTGCGCGTCAGCCTCCGAGTGCGCGTACGCCCGCGGTGACGATCACGGCGACGGCGATCACCAGGAGAAACGGGGCGCGCAGCAGGAGTGCGACGGCCGCCGCCCCGAGGCCCGCCGCTCGGGCGTCGAGGACGAGTTCGGTCCCTTTGCTCAAGGTCTGCTGCGCGGTGAGGGCGGCCAGCAGCGCCACGGGGACGAGTGCGGCGAGGCGTTTGACGAGGGGGCGGTCGAGCACCCCGGCCGGTATGGACAGGCCGAGCAGCTTGACGAGATAGCAGCCTACGGCGGTGGCTCCGATGGCGATCCATACGTTCACTGGCTGCCGCCCTCCTCGGGGACGTCGCGGGATACTTCACTGCTCTTACGGGCGTCCGTACGGGCACCCGTACAGGCGTCGGGCGCGTCCTTATAGGCGTCACGGGCGTTATCGCCCCTCTCCGGAGTGCGTGCCGTACGCAGCGCGCGTCCCTTGAGAGCGAGCACGAGGGGCCCGGCGAGCCCGGCGGCCAGTACGGGCACCCCCGCGGGCAGCAGCGGAGTGCACCCGAGCACGAGCAGGACGGCCAGGGCCGCCGTGGCCCGCTCGACGGCGCTGGTGAGCAGCGGGGCGAGCAGGGCGAGGAAGACGGCCGGGCCGGCCGCGTCGAGGCCCCAGGCGTCGGTGTCGCCGAGCGCGGCGGCCCCGACGGACCCGGCGAGCGTGGAGAGGTTCCACAGCGCGTACAGGGACAGGCCGGTGACGGTGAAGCCGATACGGGCGCTGCGCCGGTCCGGCTGCGCGAATGCCACAAGCGAGGTCTCGTCGATGACGAGCTGGGCGGCGAAGGGCCGTACGGCGCGCGGCAGTCGCAGTACTTGCGAGAGCCGCAGCCCGTAGAACGCGTTGCGGACGCCCAGGAAGAACGCGCCCGCCGCGGCGGTCAGTGGGTTGCCGCCCGCCGCGAGCGCGCCCACGAGAGCGAACTGCGAGGCCCCGGTGAAGACGAAGAGGCTCAGCGCGCAGGTCTGCGGAAGGCTCAGACCGGCGCCCGCCGCGGTCACCCCGAAGGCGAAGCCGGAGAGGCCGACGGCCACCCCGACGCCCAGGGCGTCCCGTACGACCGCCCGGTCCTCGCGCGCCCCCGGCTCGGGAGGGATGTCCGGCTCCGTCGAGGGCCCCGTCTCCGGGGGACGCGGTTCCGGCTCTGCCCGGACCCTCGCTATGGGGCCCGCCGTCTCTTCAGTGCCTGTCGTTCGCTCTGCCACATCCGAACGCTAGGAGCGGGCCCCTGACCCGGTCTTGTACGTTCTTGCGCCGCTTGGCGCATTGTCTTCAAGGCCGAACTGGGCATCCGGCGGCGCGGGCGTCCTGGAGAGTCCTTGGAGGGGGCATGGTCGTTTTCGCGCGTCCAAGGGTGTGATGATGGCGGCCATGGCGTTGACGACTGCGTTCACGAAGTTGTTCGGTGTGCGGCATCCCATCGCGCTCGCGCCCATGGGCGGATCGGCAGGCGGCGCGCTGGCGGCGGCTGTCTCGCGCGGCGGCGGGCTCGGACTCCTCGGCGCCGGGGCCGGGGACCCGGACTGGCTGGCCGGTGAGCTGCCCTTCGTCGCCTCTTGCACGGACGGCCCATGGGGCATCGGCTTTCTCACCTGGGCGACTGATGTCGCCACAGTGGAGCGGGTGCTGGAGCACCGTCCCCGGGCGGTGATGCTGTCCTTCGGGGACCCGAGCCCGTTCGCCGAGCGCGTCCGCCGGTCCGGGGCGAAACTCATCATCCAGGTCACGGATCTGGAGGAGGCCCGGCAGGCGGTGGATCTGGGCGCCGATGTGATCGTGGCGCAGGGTACCGAGAGCGGCGGGCACGGGGCCGAACGGGGACGGTCGGTCCTCCCGTTCGTACCCGTCGTGGTGGATCTGGCGGGGCCGGTTCCGGTGCTGGCGGCGGGCGGGATCGCCGACGGCCGCGGCGTGGCCGCCGCCCTGGCGCTGGGCGCCGCCGGGGCCGTCATCGGCACCCGCTTCCAGGCCACGGCCGAAGCCCTGGTCGACCCCATGACCGCCGCCGCGATCGTCGAGGGGCGTGCGGAGGAGACCGAGCGCAGCCGCGTACTGGACATCGCCCGCGGCTCCCGATGGCCCTCCCGGTACACCGCGCGCACCCTGGGCCATCGCTATCTCGACCAGTGGCGGGGCCGGGAGACGGAGCTCGCCGGGAACGCCCAGGCGCTACGGGACTACCAGGACGACGTGGCGCGTGGCGAGGTGCCGCCGTCCCCGGTGTGGGCGGGCGAGGCCGTCGACCTCATCACCGACCGGCCGCCCGCGGCCGATCTCGTCGCCGCCTTGGCCGAACAGGCAGAGGACGCCCTCGCCCGTGCGGGACGGGGCTGACAGCGGCACCGTCGATCCGCTCGGCCCGGCGCGGTGATCACCGAGACTCGGGAGGAGTCGGCGCGGAGGCGAGGGGGCGGACGGCGGTGCGCTCGCGCCGGTACGCGCCGGGCGGCACTCCGACGATCCGGGTGAAGTGCCGGTTGAGGTGCGGCTGATCGGTGAAGCCCACGGCGACGGCCGCCTCGGCGGGAGCGCACCCGGCCTCCAGGAGCCGACGGGCCCGCCGTACCCGCGCGTTGGTGAGCCAGGTGTGCGGCGGCATCCCGTAGGCGTCGCGGAACGCGCGCAGCAGGGCGAAGGGGCTGGTGTCCAGCTCGGCCGCCAGCGCCGCCAGGGACGGCGGGTCGGCTATCCGCTCTTCCAGGGCCGCGCGGGCCAGGAGGGCGTTGCGTGCCCCCGCCGTGCGAGGCGTGCGGGCCGGGAGCGGGCCGCCGTGCAGGCGGAGCAAATGGGCGAGGACGATGCGCAGCAGGCTGTCGGCGGCGAGCGCGTTGCCCTCCTCGGCCGCCCGGTGCACGGCGTGGATCAGGTGAGCCGCCCGTGCGTCGTCGGCCGTGGTCTCGGCGAAACCCGGCGTGCCGCGGATCGTGCCCAACTCGGCCGCGACCTCCCGGACCACGTGCGGGGCGGGGTAGAGCGTGGCGTAGGCCCAGCCGTCGGGCGTTCCGGCGCGGGCGGTGTGCGCGACCTCAGGGTTGATCATGATGACGCCGCCGGAACCCACCCGCGCGGTCCCGCCCCGCAGCCCGATCTCCTCGATGCCGGACGTGATCGCGCCGAAGGTGAAGCCGTCGTGGGCGTGGCGCGGGAAAGCGTGCCGGACATAGCGGGCACGCAGCAGGTCGAGGCCGGGCAGCGCCGCGAAATGCCAGTGCCTGGCCCACTCCGTGCCCCCTGTCAGCGTTCTCTTCATCGTTCCCGTCATCGTTTCCCATCATCGATTCCGGTCGTCGTTTCCCGTCATCGCCTCGCTCCCCCTCGTCCTCGCCCCATTGTGCGCCGACCCGGCCGACCCTCGCCGACCGCACCAAACCCGCCTCTGACCTGGGGATCTCCCGTCCGACAGCTCATTGTCAGTGGGGCGGTGCACGATGGGGTCATGGCGGACGACCAGGCTTCGGCCCTCGCAGCGTTCTCCCCCGCGACCCGTGCGTGGTTCGAGGGGGCCTTCACCGCGCCCACGACCGCGCAGGCCGGGGCCTGGCGTGCGCTCGGCGAGGGATCGGACGTGCTGGTGGTCGCCCCGACCGGCTCCGGCAAGACCCTCGCCGCGTTCCTCGCCTCGCTGGACGCGCTGGCCGCCGCGCCGCCGCCCACCGAGCCGAAGAAGCGCTGCCGGGTGCTGTACGTGTCGCCGCTCAAGGCCCTCGCGGTGGACGTGGAGCGGAATCTGCGCAGCCCGCTCACCGGCATCCGCCACGAGTCCGTACGGCTGGGGCTGCCCGAGCCGGAGATCAGGGTGGGCATCCGCTCCGGGGACACCCCGGCCGCCGAGCGCCGCTCCCTCGCGAACCGGCCGCCGGACATTCTGATCACCACCCCCGAGTCGCTGTTCCTGATGCTCACCTCGTCGGCGCGGGAGGCCCTCGCCGGGGTGGAGACGGTCATCCTCGACGAGGTGCACGCCGTCGCCGGGACCAAGCGCGGCGCGCACCTCGCGCTGTCCCTGGAGCGGCTCGACGCGCTCCTGCACCGGCCGGCCCGGCGGATCGGGCTGTCGGCCACCGTGCGCCCCGTGGACGAGGTGGCGCGCTATCTGTCGCCGCAGCGCAAGGTGGAGATCGTCCAGCCGCCGTCCGGCAAGGAGTTCGACCTCTCGGTGGTCGTCCCGGTGGAGGATCTGGGGGAGCTGAGCGGCGCGCCGGCCAGGGGCTCGGAGGACGCGGGGGACGGCGACAAGCCCTCGATCTGGCCGCATGTGGAGGAGCGGATCGCCGACCTCGTCCAGGCGCACCGCTCCACGATCGTCTTCGCCAACTCCCGCCGCCTCGCGGAGCGGCTGTGCAACCGCCTCAACGAGATCGCGTACGAGCGCGCCACCGGCGAGCCGCTGCCCGAGCACCACTCCCCGGCCGAGCTGATGGCCGAGTCGGGCGCGGCCAGGGGCGCGCCGCCCGTGCTGGCCCGCGCGCATCACGGCTCGGTGTCCAAGGAGCAGCGGGCCGTGGTCGAGGAGGACCTGAAGGCGGGCCGGCTGCCCGCCGTCGTGGCCACCTCCAGTCTCGAACTGGGCATCGACATGGGCGCGGTGGACCTCGTCGTCCAGGTCGAGTCCCCGCCGTCCGTCGCCTCCGGGCTCCAGCGGGTGGGCCGCGCCGGGCACCAGGTGGGGGCCGTGTCGACCGGCGTCGTCTTCCCGAAGTACCGGGGCGACCTGGTGCAGGCCGCCGTGGTGACCGAGCGGATGCGCGAGGGGGCCATCGAGTCGCTGCGGGTGCCGGCCAACCCCCTGGACGTACTCGCCCAGCAGATCGTCGCCATGACGGCCCTCGACAGCTGGGACGTGGACGAGCTGCTGGCCCTGGTGCGGCGCGCGGCGCCGTTCGCCTCGCTCCCGGAGTCCGCCTACACCTCGGTGCTCGACATGCTCGCCGGGCGCTACCCCTCCGACGCCTTCGCGGAGCTGCGCCCCCGCCTGGTGTGGGACCGCGTCGCCGGTACGGTCACGGGCCGGCCGGGCGCGCAGCGGCTCGCCGTCACCTCCGGCGGCACCATCCCGGACCGCGGTCTCTTCGGCGTCTTCCTGGCCGGGGCGGACCCCAAGAAGGGCGGCGGCCGGGTCGGCGAGCTCGACGAGGAGATGGTCTACGAGTCGCGCGCGGGCGACGTGTTCACGCTCGGCACGACCTCGTGGCGGATCGAGGACATCACCCGCGACCGGGTCCTGGTCTCCCCCGCGCCCGGTGTGCCCGGCCGTCTCCCGTTCTGGAAGGGCGACCAGCTCGGCCGCCCCCTGGAACTGGGCCGCGCCCTGGGGGCGTTCCTCCGCGAGATCGGCGGGCGCGCGCCCGAGGAGTCGCGGGAGCGGCTGCTGTCGGCCGGCCTCGACGCGTGGGCCGCGGACAACGTCCTGGCGTACCTGGACGAGCAGCGTCGCGCCTGCGGACACGTCCCGGACGACCGCACGATCGTCGTGGAGCGCTTCCGGGACGAGCTCGGCGACTGGCGGGTGGTCGTCCACTCCCCCTTCGGCGCGCAGGTGCACGCCCCATGGGCGCTGGCGCTCGGCGCCAAGCTCACCGAGCGGTACGGCATGGACGCCCAGGTCATGCACGCGGACGACGGGATCGTGCTGCGGCTGCCCGACGCGGACCTGATGGGACTCGACCTCCTCGACGCCGATCCGGCGGCGCGGGGCGCGGAGTTCGACCCCGAGCAGTCGCCGGTCGGCGCGGCCGACGTCGCCTTCGACAAGGGCGAGATCGGGCAGGTCGTCACGGACCAGGTGGGCGGCTCCGCGCTGTTCGCCTCCCGGTTCCGTGAGTGCGCCGCGCGGGCCCTGCTGCTGCCGCGCCGCTCCCCGGGCAAGCGCACCCCCCTGTGGCAGCAGCGGCAGCGCGCCGCCCAGCTCCTCCAGGTGGCGAGCGAGTTCGGGTCGTTCCCGATCGTCCTCGAAGCGGTCCGCGAGTGCCTGCAAGACGTCTTCGACGTCCCCGGCCTGACCGAGCTGATGGGGGACATCGAGGCCCGCCGGGTCCGGCTCGTCGAGGTCACCACGCCCGAGCCGTCCCCCTTCGCGCGCTCGCTCCTGTTCGGCTACGTCGCCCAGTTCCTGTACGAGGGCGACTCCCCGCTGGCCGAGCGGCGCGCCGCCGCCCTGTCCCTGGACTCCCGTCTCCTCGCCGAGCTGCTCGGCCAGGCGGAGCTGCGCGAGCTGCTCGACGCCGACGTCCTCACCGAGCTGGAGAACGAGCTCCAGTGGCGCACCGAGGACCGCCGCCCCAAGGACGCCGAAGGCGTCGCCGACCTGCTGCGACTCCTCGGGCCGCTCACCGACGCCGAGCTGGCCGAGCGCGGCGCGGACCAGCGGTGGGCGGGCGCCCTCTCCGACGCCCGGCGCGCCATCCGCGTCCGTATCGCGGGGCAGGACCACTGGGCGGCCGTGGAGGACGCGGGGCGACTGCGCGACGCCCTCGGCACAGCACTGCCCGTCGGGGTGCCCGAGGCGTTCACCGAGCCCGTCAAGGATCCGCTCGGCGACCTCCTCGCCCGCTTCGCCCGCACCCACGGCCCGTTCACCTCGGCGCAGGCCGCCGGGCGCTTCGGCCTCGGCACGGCCGTGACGGACGGGGCGCTGCACCGGCTCGCCGCGAGCGGCCGCATCGTGCAAGGGGAGTTCCACCCCTCGGGCATCGGCCAGGAGTGGTGCGAGGCCACGGTGCTGCGGCGGCTGCGCCGCCGCTCCCTGGCGGCGCTGCGC
>NZ_JBHVHQ010000104.1:0-15379 GCF_042800135.1 Streptomyces sp. NPDC057654
GGCCCAGTCCTCGGCGGCGAAGTCGGCGTAGGCGGGCCCGCGCCACAGCGCCAGCGCCGCGTCGAGCCGGTCGCGGGCGACGGCGGGCGGCAGCTCCGCCGCCTCGGCGACGGCCGCCTCGAACCGCCAGGCGTCCACCGCGTCCGGCTCCGGCCGCAGCGCGTAACCGGGGCCCTCGGTGACCAGCAGCCGGGCGGGGGCGCGCGGCGGACGGTCGGGTTCCAGGGCGCGGCGCAGCGCCCCGACGAAGGTCTGTACGGCCCCGAGCGCGCCGTCCGGAGGCTCCTCCCACAGGTCCGCCACCAGCCGCCGGGCCGGTACGACGCGGCGGCGGGCCACGATCAGCCGGGCCAGGACGGCGCGGTGCCGCGGGCCCTTCAGCGCGAGTACGCCACCGTCGCCCTCGGCCGTCAGGGGGCCGAGCACCGCGAACGTCACCCGCTCCATGGCCTCACCGTACGTGCTGATCAGGTGCTGACCGGCGACCGGCAGGCTCGACCACGGCACCGCCTCTCCCTCTGGCAGAAGGACCACACCATGAACCCGATGAACCCGACGATCCCCGGCTTCGAACTGCGGCGCGTACCCGTGGCCGACGGCGTTTCCCTCCACGCCGCCGTCGGCGGCGACGCCTCGGGAGGCGGCCCGCCGATCGTGCTGCTGCACGGCTTCCCGCAGACGCACCTGATGTGGCGGCACGTCGCCACCCGCCTCGCCGCGTCCCACCAGGTCATCTGCCCCGACCTGCGCGGCTACGGCGACAGCGACAAGCCCGCCGACACGGACGGCGCCGCGTACTCCAAGCGCACGATGGCCGCCGACATCGTGGCCCTGGCCCGCGCGCTGGGCCACGAGCGCTTCGCGCTCGCCGGGCACGACCGGGGCGCGCTGGTCGCCGTACGGACCGGTCTCGACCACCCGGAGGCCGTCACCCACCTCGCGGCGCTCGACGTGCTGCCGACCCTGGACATGTGGGACGTCCTGCACGGCGCGGACGCGGCCGTCGCCTTCCATCTCTATCTGATGGCCCAGCCGCCCGGCCTGCCCGAGCAGCTGATCGGCGGCAGCCCGGACGCGTTCTTCGGCCACTTCCTCGACGCCTGGACCCGCGCCCCGGAGGCGATCCCCGCCGACGTGCGCGCCGCGTACCTCGCCGCGTCCCGGAACGCCGTGCCGTCGATCGTCGCCGACTACCGGGCTTCCGCCGGCATCGACGTCGACCACGACCGCGCCGACCGCGCCGCGGGCAACCAGCTGAAGATGCCGGTCACCGTCCTCCAGCAGGACTGGGGCGCGGCCCTCGGCTACGACGCGGCGGCGGTATGGCGCGCCTGGGCCCCCGACCTGCACCACGCCACGGTCTCCTGCGGCCATTTCATGGCGGAGGAGGACCCGGAGGGGGTGGCGGGGGCGCTCCGGGAACTGGTGGCGCGGTGACGGGCGGGGGTACGGGCTTGCGGGGTACGGGATTGCGGACGTACTGAGGGGCGGGGGCACGTGACCGGGACCGCGGCGACCGGGGCAAGATGCAGGACTACGCCGACTACGCCGACTACGCCGCCTACGACGGCGCCGCCCCGCACCACCCGAACGAGCAGTGCCAGGAGTACCCGTGCCCGACGCGAACCCGCTCCCCCCATCCGACGCGACGCCGCGCCCCCGCCGCTCCGTGCTCTACATGCCGGGCGCCAACGAACGCGCCCTGGAGAAGGCCAAGTCCCTGCCCGCCGACGCCCTCATCCTCGATCTGGAGGACGCCGTCGCCCCGGACGCGAAGGCCGCGGCGCGCGAGCGGGTCGCGGCGGCCGCCGCCTCGCGGGGGTACGGCCACCGCGAGGTGACGATCCGCGTCAACGGCCCCGGCACCCCCTGGCACGCCGACGATCTCCGGGCCGCCGCCGAGGCCGGTCCGGATGCCGTCGTCGTCCCCAAGGTGGACTCGCCCGAGACCGTACGAGCCGTCGAACGCGCCCTCGCAGCGGCCGGCGCCCCCGACCACACCGCCGTCTGGGCCATGCTCGAAACCCCGCGCGCCCTGCTGGACGCCCGCGCGGTGGCCGCCGCCGGGGAACGGCTCACCGTGCTCGTACTGGGCACCAACGACCTCGCGAAGGAACTCCACGCCGAGCACGTACCCGGCCGCGCCCCCCTGCTGACCTCCCTTTCCCTCGCCCTCCTCGCGGCCCGCGAGACCGGCAGGGCGATCCTGGACGGGGTCTACAACGACGTGCGCGACCTCGAAGGGTTCGAGGCCGAGTGCGTGCAGGGCCGCCAGTTCGGCTTCGACGGCAAGACCCTCATCCACCCCTCCCAGATCGAACCCTGCAACCGCGCCTTCGCCCCCTCCGACGCCCAGACCGACCACGCGCGCCGCGTCATCGCCGCCTTCGAGGAAGCGGCCCGCGACGGCCGCGGCGTCGCCACCGTCGACGGCCGGATGATCGAGAACCTGCACGTCGAGGAGGCCCGCAGAATTCTGGCCGCCACAGCGGCGATCACGGCGTGACAGGCAGCGTGACAGACTGGGACCGACCACACGTTTAGCTCTTAACGCGAGGCTGGGCGTACGGGCTCGCAGGAGGACCACATGCCCCGGGAAGAACAGCCGCACCGGCCGCCGGACCTCCCCGGCCCGGTCGACAGGCCCGACCAGGTCGACCAGGTGGACGAGCCCGACCAGGTGGACGAGATCGCCGCCGCGTGGCAGCGCGAGCGGCCCGGTACTCCGGTCGGGGCCATCGGCGTCGTCACCCGCGTCTGGCAGCTGGCCAAGCTCTTCGGGGACGACCGCCGCCGCGTGCTGGCGGCCGCCGGCATCGACACCGCCACGCTCGACCTGCTCAGCGTCCTGCGGCGCAGCGGTCCCCCGTACACCCTGAGCACCCGGGAGCTGTCGGCCCAGTCCATGGTCACCGCGGGGGCGATCTCGCAGCGGCTGACGCGGGCCGAGCAGGACGGGCTGGTGACCCGGCGCGGCGCGGGCGACCGTACGCGGACCGTGCTGGTGGAGCTCACCCCGGCCGGGCACGACCTCGTCGAGAGCGCGGTCGATCAGGTCCTGACCCGCGAGGCCGATCTGCTCTCCGGGCTTCCCGACGCCCGGCGCGACGAACTCGCCGCTCTGCTGCGTACGTTGCTGGAGGACGTACAGGAACGCGTCGGCGTACGCGGGGTGTCACAGGTGGGCGATATGTAGCGGGTGCGACGCACAGCGCGGCCCCGGCGCTCGAACCTGTGCTCCCGCCCGGTAAACGCCGGATTCCGGCCCCGCTGCCAATACATGGCCGAAGCTTGACTGTTCGCGTTCGGACTGTCGCCCTAGGGTGACATTTGCCCGGTTCCGGCATCGCGGATTTCGATCGTGCGCGTCGGCTCCGTGGCCGCATGCCAGCGGCCTTCCCCGGGAGATGGGGGCCTCCCCCGTGGTCCCCAAGCGTCCGGGGAAGGCCGCTTTCCCACGCGCTTCCCACGCGCCGTCGCACGCACACCGCCGGGCTCACACCGTCGAGTTCGCGACGCCGGGCTCACACCGCCGGGCTGCTAAGCGGATACCCCATGACCGCCCTCATGACCGCTACCGCGGCCGCCCTCACGCCCGCCCCCACCCCCGCTCCCGTGACCGTTCCCGCGCTCGGCGGGCTCCTCCAGCGCTGCCGGCAGGCCGTCCAGCACGGTGAACGCGCGGTCGAGTCGGGTGAGGCGCAGGACCCGCCAGACCCTCGGCGCGGGCCGTACGAGCCGCAAGACGCCTTCCTTGGCGGCTACTTGGCTCTTGATGCGCAGCAGCAGCCGCAGACCGCTGGCGTCCAGGAAGGTGACCGCGCGCAGGTCCACCACGACATTCGGACGGGGCTGGTCCAGAAGTGACTCAACGTGACCGGCCAAGGTCACGGTCGACCAGATGTCCAACTCTCCGTACAGCTCGATGACCAGGATTCCGCCGACAAAGCGATCCCTCAGAAGAAAAATTGTCTCTCCGACACCCATGACCTTCCCCCGGTGGCTCCGGTAATTCCCCGCCCGTAACAGATCGTTGAAGTGCGCAACGCCACCGAGGTCCGGGGTGGCCTCAAAGTGCTCTGCCCTCATCATGCCCCGCAACGGGCCACTTGTACCGCCTCGGACCGCACGTATGCAGCGGCAACAAGCCCCCGACGCGCACTTTCGCCCCCACCGGACCGGACGGTACGCCCGACCGGCCTCCACCCTCCCCCCTCCACCCCACACCATTCCCCCACATCACTCTCCGTAATCATCCCTCCGTGTCAAGCTCAATCGGAAAACCCACTTTTACCAATGACGCCTGAGCTACGGTGAGTTGATGGCATCTCACCCTGCGCATTCGGCGGGACGGAGCGGTCGCGCGCGGAGGGGCAGCAGACCCGGCGCCGGACCGCCGGCGAGACGTACGGCGCGCGGCATCACGCACCGTCAGCGGCCGCCACCGCACCATCACCGGCCTCAGCAAGCACGTCCCCCCGCCGTCCGCCCGCAACGGCCGGACGGGAGCTTTCAACGGCTGGACGCCGCCGGGCGGTTCGACGGCCGTACGCGCCGCATCCAGCACGGAGACCACATGATGATCACGACCCCACCGCCATCGCTCCCCTCCACCTCCCCGTCCGCCTCCCTCTCGCCCGCCCTCGCCCCCTCCCACCAGGACTTCCCCGGCGAGCTCCGCTGTGTGAGCGCGGCTCGCCGCTTCATCACGCGGCAGTTGCGCGACAGCCGGTACGAACCGCTCACCGACGACGTGGTGCTCCTGGTCAGCGAGCTCGCGGGCAACGCCGTCGTCCATACGCGCTCGGGCGAGCCCCACGGCACCTTCACCGTGCGGCTGCGGCCGACCTGCTCGGCGCTGCGGATCTCCGTGCTCGACCAGGGCGGCTACAAGGTCCCGCACGTCCGGCACGGCTGCGGCGAGCGGGGCCGGGGGCTGGGCCTGGTCGCCGCCATCGCGGACCGGTGGGGGACGGACGGGGACGGCAGCGGCCGGACCGTGTGGTTCGAGATCGCGCAGCCGCCGGTCCGGACGTCGCCCGCGAAAACGAATGCATTCCCCACCTAAAAAGCGAAACGCAACGGAACCCACAAGTCGCCGTACCCCTCTTTGACTTCAGAGAGCTCCCGCACCGGAGCTCCCAGCCCAGCCGCTCCGAGCCGCGGTCCCGCCCCACGCGTCGCCGCTCGGAGCCGAATGGACGGGGTCCTGTCCGTACACCCCCGAACGGCGGGACCCCGTCACCCACCCTCGCACGCTCCCATCCGCGCGACGGCCGGTTACGATACTTGCATGGGAGCGCAAGTTGAGGCATGGGATTCCGCCGCGGCCGACCGGGCGATCGCGGTACTGAAGGCGGTGGCCGACCCCACGCGGTACCGGCTGCTGTGGGCGCTGAGCCGCCAGGAACTCCCCGTCGGCAGCCTCGCCGACATGCTCGGCGCGCACGTCGCCGCCGTCTCCCAGCACCTGGCGAAGCTGCGCACGGCCGGCCTGGTCGAGTCCCGGCGCGACGGCACCCGCATCTACTACCGAGCCGTCGGCCCGCACGTACGGGGCCTGCTGGAAGAGGCGGCCCTGGCCGCCAACGCCTCCTTCGAGGACCCCGGCCCGACCGGCCCCCCAGCCGCCGCCCGAACCCGCACCGCCCCCGCCCCGGCCCGCGTCCCCGCCACCACCCGGGCCCGGCGGCCGCTCGCGGAGTAGCCGCCCCCGCGGTCGTCCGACCCTGCATAACTGATCACCCAGCGTGGTAATTTCACCACGATAAGCGATTCTCGCGGTGCTGGTCGGAGCTCTGCTCGCACGGCGCAGGGAAACGGCACAGGGAAACGGGTGAGCACATGGGGACACCGACTTCCACAACGCCCTGGGCGATGCGCCTGGTGACCGACCGGCTGCCCGTCAGCCCGCCCTCGTACGCGCACGTGACGCTGGACGCGGCGACGCAGACCGCTCGCTACACCGACGCCCACGGGCATGTGGTGGAGATGGGCAGACACGGGACGTCCAAGACGGTCGGCACCGCCTCGATGTCCGGCGGCGGAGACGGGGAAGGCCCGAAGCCGCAGGTCCAGGACGACGTGACAACCGACTACGAGCCCGACTAGTGACCGCCACGGTCCTGGTCGTCACGGCGCTGGAAGACGTCACCGCGGACTGGGTGATCGCCGAGCTCAACGCGCGCGGCGTGCCCGTCGTACGCCTCGACCCCGCCGACATCGGCGCCGACCTCACCTTCGGATCTCGCCTCGACGCCACCGCGCCCGTGTGGCGCGGACGGCTGCGGACGGGGAGCCGGAAGGTGGAGCTCAGCGAGGTGGCCGCGGTCTATTACCGACGCCCCACCCCGTACACCGCCCGGTACAGCAGCCTTCCCCCACAGCAACGCGACTTCGCCGCCGCCGAGGCCCGGCACGGCCTCGGCGGCATCCTGAACTCCCTGGACGGCGCCGTCTACGTCAACCACCCGGCCGCCGTGATACAAGCCGACTTCAAACCCGCCCAACTTCAGCGCGCCGCCCAGCTCGGCCTCGCCATCCCGCCGACCCTGATCACCAACGACGTGGAAGCAGCGCGGAAGTTCGCCGCCGAGCACGAGCGCGTGATCTGCAAGACGTTCCGCGGCCTGCCCCCGTCCGAGGACGGGTACACCGGGGCGATCTGGGCCCAACGCGTCGACCCGGAGACCTTCGACGACGCGCTTTCGGTGACAGCCCACCTCTTCCAGGCCGAGATCGACAAGAGCAGCGACGTCCGGGTGACGGTGGTCGGCCGCCGAGCCTTCGCCCACCGCATCGAAACACCGGACGGCGACCTGGACTGGCGCCGCGGCGACTGGAACGACCTCATCCACACCCCGGTCGAGGTCCCCCAACCCGTCCACGCCCAGCTCAACCACTACCTAGCCGCCTTCGAGCTGGTCTTCGGCTGCTTCGACTTCGCCCTCACCGGAGACGCCTCGAACCCGGCGTCCTGGATCTTCATCGAAGCGAATCCGAACGGCCAATGGGGCTGGCTGCCGGACGCGCCGGCCATTACCGCGGCCTTCGCCGACATCCTCCAAGGGAAGGAGGCGGCGAGCCATGACGGTCCCCGGCCATGACCCCGACGCCGCCCGGCTGCGCAAGACGATGGCGAAGTCCCTCACCGACGACGGTGTTCTGGCCGATCCCGCCTGGCGCGAGGCCGTGGACACGGTCCCCCGGCATCACTTCGTGCCCGGCTTCTTCCTGCCTGCCGAGACGCTCGATGCCAGCGGGCTGACCGTGTGGGAGCCGGTTACCGCCGAGCTCGACCACAGCCGGTGGCTGACCGCCGCGTACTCCAACACCACCCTCATCACCCAGTTCGACGGCGACGAACCGGACTGGAAGAACCCGGTTGAACGGCACGGCGGGACGCCCACCTCGTCCTCCACGCTGCCGTCCCTCGTCGTACGGATGTGGGCCGACGCGGACGTACAGAAAGGGCACACCCTGCTGGAGATCGGCACGGGCAGCGGCTACTCCACCGCACTGGCCTGCGAGCGCCTCGGCTCCGCCGACGTCACCTCGATCGAAGTGGACGCACGCCGCCTCGACCAGGCCGCGGGCGCACTCCACGGCTGCGGGTACGCGCCGACGCTGGCGGTCGCGGACGGGCTGTACGGCTACTGGCCCGAAGCGCCCTTCGACCGGATCGTGGCCGCCTGCTCCTTCCGGGCCGTCCCGCCCGCCCTGATCGCGCAGACCCGGCCCGGCGGGAAAATCCTCCTCACCCTGTCGGGGTGGCTCCACGCGTACGCCCGCGTACTGCTGACCGTCGCCGAGGACTGCACCGCCGAAGGCCCACTGCTCGGCGGCACCGTCTCCTTCATGCCGGCCCGCACCCACGCACCACCGGCGTTCGGCAACCCCTCCCACTGGGCCGCGGAGCTGCCGGACGACACCCGCCCCGCCCGGCACGGCCCCGAGTGGCTGACCGCCGCCACCGAAGAGGCATTCCACCTGCGCTTTCTCGCACAGAGCGCCATCCCCGACGCACAGATGACGACCGTGGGCAGGACAGTGCACCTGATCGACACCGTCAGCGGTTCCGCCGCCGCCCTCACCCCGAACGGCGCTGGCTGGACCGTGCGCGAGGGCGGGCCCACGAAACTGTGGGAGCGCGTCGAGCACCTCCTCGACGCCTACGACGAGGCCGGTCGGCCGCGGCCGGAGTCGTTCACCGTCCGCGTCCACGCCGACGGGCAGCACCTGCGGCACCCGCGACTGCCCAGCCTGCGCCTGCCCCGACCTTGAACAGGCCCGAAGCCCCCCGCCCCCGTCACTCCCCCTCCGCCCCGCCCCCCTCGTCCAGCCGGTACTCCTGCGGGTCCGCGTCGAAGGAGTAGAGCTCGGCGTAGCGACCCCAGTCGGTGGCGGTTTCCAACTGCTGTTCCACCTGCTCGCTCGTGTAGTGGTGGGCGAGGAGGTCGCGGAAGAAGCCGGCGCGGAGGGCGCCTTCGGGGTTCTGGCGGAGGCTGGTGGTGATCAGCCGGACCAGGGGGACGTCCCAGGCCGCCTCGGCGAAGATCTTCTTGGACTGCTGCACGTCCGCCCCGGCGAACGTCGTGCCGCGCTCCGTCAGCAGCAGGTCGTCCTCGCTGACCGTGGCGAAGTCCAGCAGTTCCAGGGCGTCCACCAGCGGGAGCAGGTCGTCGATCTCCAGGCCCAGGTCGTCGGCGAGGTCCGGCAGGTCGTGCCGGCCGCCGCGGTGGGCGACCATCTCGGCGAGGCCGGACAGCCCGTCCACGCTCGCCGTCGGCAGCGGCGTATTGGCGGCGGTGCGCTTCTCCATCTCGACCGTCTCCGTACGGCCGGGGATGCGGCTCTCCTTCGCCCGGCCCGTCATCGTCCGGTACACCCGGTCGATGAGGTCCTCGAACGCCGCCGACTGCCGGTCGCGCGGACGGTCCAAACCCACCTCGAACGTCTCCCGGATCGTGCCGGGGCGCGAGCCGAGCACCACGATGCGGTCCGCCATCAGCACCGCCTCCTCGATGTTGTGCGTCACCAGCACCACCGCCCGCGTGGGGAACTGGCCCGACTCCCACAGCTCCATCAGCTCGCCCCGCAGGTTCTCCGCGGTGAGCACGTCCAGCGCCGAGAACGGCTCGTCCATCATCAGCACGTCCGGCTCGACGACCAGCGCCCGCGCGAACCCGACCCGCTGCCGCATACCGCCCGACAGCTCCTTCGGGTACGCCGACTCGAAGCCGTCGAGGCCGATCAGGTCGATGGCCTGCACCGCGGCCTCGGCACGGGCCTCGGGGCCGACGCCCCGCGCCTCCAGGCCGAGTTCGACGTTCTGCTGCACCGTGAGCCACGGCAGCAGCGCGAACGTCTGGAAGACCATCGCCGTACCCGGGTTCGCCCCGGTCAGCCGCTTGCCGCGGTACGTGACCGCGCCCGAGCTCGCCGGGATCAGCCCGGCCAGGCAGCGCAGCAGCGTCGACTTGCCCGAACCGGACTTGCCCAGCAGCGCGACGATCTCCCCCGCCCGGATGTCCAGGTCGATGCCGGCCAGCACCGGCAGTTCGCGGTCCGCCCCCGCGTACGTCTTCGTCACGCCGTCCGCGGAGAGCAGCACCTCCCCGTCCGCCGCCCGAGGCAGAGCAGTGAGATCGGTGTGGTCAGTGGTGTTGGTGTGTGTTGCGCGCATGCGGCGCAGGATGTTCAGGGCCATGTCGGGCTCCAGAGGTGAATCGGAAGAATTCCGGAAGATTGAGGGGGTACGGCGCTCAGAGCGCGTATCGCGTATCCGCCAGCCGGTACAGCCGCCGCCACACCAGGCGGTTCAGCCCCACCACGTACACGCTCATCACCGCGACCCCCGCCAGCAGATGCGGGAAGTCGCCGTCCGCCGTCGCCTGTGCGATGTACGCGCCGAGGCCGGTCGCGGTGAGCGTCGTGCCGCCGAAGGTGACGACCTCGGAGACGATCGAGGCGTTCCACGCGCCGCCGGACGCGGTGATGCCGCCGGTCACGTACGCGGGGAAGACACCGGGCAGGATCAGCCGCTTCCAGCGCTGCCAGCCGCGTACGCCCAGGTCGTCCATGGCCTCGCGCAGGTCGGTCGGGATGGCCATGGCCCCGGCGATGGTGTTGAAGAGGATGTACCACTGGGCGCCCAGCGCCATCAGCAGGATGCCGCCGATGTCGATGGACAGGCCCGTCTTGAGGAAGAACCAGACGGCCAGCGGGAAGAGGAAGTTGGCGGGGAAGCTGGCGAGGATCTGCACCAGCGGCTGGGCGATGCGCGTCAGCTTCGGCGAGAAGCCGATCTTCACACCGATCGGCACCCAGATGACGGTGGCCACGGCGATGAGCACCACGACGCGGACGAGGGTGGCGAGGCCGAGCAGCAGCGGTTCGCCGAACACGCCCAGCCCGGTGCGTTCGTGCAGATAGCCGCCGAGGTCGAACAGGCCCCACAGGATCAGTCCGCCCGCGACGAGGGCGAAGGCGATGTCGCCGGTGCGCTGCCGTCGGGGGTCGATGTCCAGCGGCCGGTCGTCGACGCCGAGGACCCGGCCGGCCCGGCCGAGGGCGCGCCCGACCGGGCGCAGCGCCCGGCCCAGCAGCTGCGACCAGTTGGAGCGGCGCAGGAACGCGAGGACGTAGCTGCGCTGTACCTCGTTGGCCTCGGACTGCTCGTTCTTGAACTTCTCCGCCCAGGCGGTCAGCGGCCGCCAGAACAGGAAGTTCACGCCGATGACCATGACGGCCATGGTGAGGATCGCCCAGCCGACCTTGCCGAGGTCGCCGTCGGCGATGGCGGCGCCCGCGTACGAGCCGACGCCCGGCAGCGCGTAGTCCTTCTGGTTCACGCTGATCGCCTCGGACGCGACGAGGAAGAACCAGCCGCCGCCGAAGCTCATCATGCCGTTCCAGACCAGCCCGATGGTCCCGGCGGGCAGCTCCACCTTCCAGAACCGCATCCAGCGGGTGAAGCGGAACGAGCGGGACAGCTCGTCGAGTTCGCGCGGCAGCGAGGTCAGGGACTGGTAGAAGCCGAATGTCATGTTCCACGCCTGCGAGGTGAAGATCGCGAAGATCGACGCGCACTCCAGGCCGAGCAGCGAGCCGGGGAACAGGGCGATGAAGCCGGACACGGCCACGGTCAGGAAGCCGAGCACCGGCACCGACTGGAGGATGTCCAGGGCCGGGATCAGTACGCGTTCCAGGCGGCGGCTCTTGGCCGCGGCGTAGGCATAGACGAAGGTGAAGACGATCGACGCGGCGAGCGCGACGAACATCCGCAGCAGGCTGCGCGCCGCGTCGTACGGCAGCTGCGAGGGGTCGGTGTCGACCTTGGCCGACTGGCTGGTGGAGAAGCGGACGGTGGTGCCCTGGCCGACCTTCAGGGTCAGGTAGAGCAGCACCAGGACTGCCGCGGCCACCACCACGTCGACCCAGGTCACACGGGTCAGCCGGCCCTTGATGCCGGTCGGCGGCGACTGCGGGGACTGAGGGGACCGCGGGGACTCCCGCGAGGCGGTGGCGTTCGTACGGAACGACATGACATGAACCTCCGGACCACAGTGGGCATGACGCCGCGGCCCGTGCGTGGCAGGCGCGCCGACGGCACGGGCGGGGGCCGCCCAGAGTGCGGTGAAGCATTGGTGAGGATTTGAGAAAGGGGAGGGGAGAGCGCGGGAGAACGGGCCGGGGCCTCACAAAAGGCCGGGCGTTCCGCCGCGCGGCGCGGCGGGAATCCCGCGCGCCGTCGTGTCAGCGGCTGCCGAGGAGGCAGCGCGGACTGGGAGGGTCGGCACCCATGGCTGCCTCCGTTCCGTTGCTGCGTGTACGCCGATCGCGTCGTTTCCGGTGGACCCCGGGCCGGGTTCGGATGAACCGGTTCCTGGTCCTGCCGCCAGCAGTCTCCCCCTAATTGCGTTTCTACGCAAATAAGCCGAACTCGCGTCAAGGCTCCGTCAAGTAGTTGCGTCGATACGCAACTATATGCCTACACTCCAGTCGCTCAGCCGGAACCGGGACACGGCCCCGGCCCGGAACGAACGGGCACTGGAGTCCCGTCATGACCGACCTGACCACCACACCGGCACCCCCGGCACCCCCGGCACAACCGCCCGCCGCCGCCATCCGCGGCGCGCTCGGCACCATCGAGGCCGGCGACACCGCCCCGCGCCGCGGCCCCTCCGCGAAGTTCAAGACGCTGCTCGCCGTCGTCGGCCCCGGCCTGATCGTCATGGCGGGCGACAACGACGCGGGCGCGTTCGGCACGTACGCCCAGGCCGGGCAGGACCACGGCACCCGGCTGCTGTGGACGCTGCTGCTGCTCGTACCCGTGCTGTACGTGAACCAGGAGATGTCGCTGCGGCTCGGCGCGGTGACCGGGGTCGGGCACGCGCGGCTCATCCTGGAGCGGTTCGGGAAGTTCTGGGGCGCGTTCTCCGTCATCGACCTCTTCCTGCTGAACGCGCTGACGCTGGTCACCGAGTTCATCGGGGTCGCCCTCGCCGTCGGCTATCTGGGGCTCCCCCGCACCGCGAGCGTGCTGCTCGCCGCGGCCGTGGTGATCGCCATCGCGGCCACCGGCTCGTTGCGCCGCTTCGAACGGGCCGCCATCGGGCTGGTCCTGGGCTCCCTGCTGCTCGTACCGGTGTACTTCCTCACCCACCCCGCCACCTCCCGCGCCGCCCACGACTTCGTCGTGCCGGGCCTGCCGCACGGCTCGCCGCTCTCCGACGTCATGCTGCTGATCGTCGCGATCGTCGGCACCACCGTCGCGCCCTGGCAGCTCTTCTTCCAGCAGTCGTACGTGGCCGACAAACGCGTCACGCCGCGCTTCCTGCGGTACGCGCGGGCCGACCTGGCCCTCGGCATCGCCCTGGTGATCATCGGCGGCGCCGCCCTGACGGGGATCGGCGCGGCGGCCTTCGCCGGGACCGCCGGGGCCGGGCACTTCACCGACGCCGCCGGGATCGCGCACGGCGTCGAGGCCCGCGCGGGCCAGGTGGCGGGCGTGCTCTTCGCCATCGCGCTGCTGGACGCCTCGGTCATCGGCGCGGCCGCCGTCTCGCTGTCCAGTGCGTACGCGCTCGGCGACGTCCTGGGGTTCCGGCACTCCCTGCACCGGAGCGTGCGCGGCGCGGGGGTCTTCTACGCCGTCTTCGCCGGGCTCGTCCTGGCCGCCGCCGGCACCGTACTGGCCCCCGGCGCGCCGCTCGGCCTGCTCACCGAGGGCGTGCAGGCGCTGGCCGGGGTGCTGCTGCCGGCGGCCACGGTCTTCCTGCTGCTGCTCTGCAACGACCGCTCCGTGCTGGGCCCCTGGGTCAACGGCCGCTGGACCAACGCCCTCGCCTGCCTGGTCGTCGCGGTCCTGGTCACGCTCTCCCTCATCCTGACCGCCTCCGTCCTCTTCCCCGGCCTCGGGACGGCCGCGATCCTCGCCGCCGCGGCGGCCTGCGGCTGCGCGGGGCTGCTGGCCTGCGGGTACGCGGAGGTGCGCCGCATCTGCAAGGGGTGGGCGCGCGGCGGACGCCCCATCGACCGTACGGGCCGTACGGACCGGGCGGGTTGGCGCATGCCGCCGCTCGCCGAACTGCCCCGGCCTCGGATGTCCACGGGCCGCCGCGTGGGGCTGACGGCGCTGCGGACGTACCTCCTCGTGGCGGCGGTCCTGGTGATCGTCCGTACGGTGCAGCTGGCCGCCGGGCACTGAGCCGCCCGGCCACCGAGCAGATCGCCCAACCGTTCGCATCACGTCCGTGGACCGACGGGCCGGAATCGGCCAGATCCCCGGACCCGTAGATGACCACGCCCACATATCCGTACGGCGTTCACACCTGTGAAATGTCATGAACATCGACTTCAGCGGGGTCACGGATTCCGCATAGCCCGCGGAATTGTCCGTTCCACCCCGCCCGACAGGGCCTTGGACGCCTTCAAGCCACCACGTCGTCACTCTGGATTCACGAGTCGCTGCTGTGCTTCACTCCGTCGGCACCCGGCCGGCCGAAGAGAGGGAAATGCTCGTGCGAAGACTGCGCCTGACCCGCCGCCATGTGACGTGGAGCGCCGCCGTGCTGCTCACGACCGCCGTCGCCGTGCCCGCCGGCGCCAGCGCCTTCGGCCCGGCGGACGACGTCCGCGCCGCCGTGAAGGACGGCCCGGCCAAGAACGTCATCCTGCTGATCGGCGACGGCATGGGCGACTCCGAGATCACCCTCGCCCGCAACTACACCGTGGGCGCGGCCGGCCGGCTGAACATGGACACGTTCCCGATGACCGGCGCGTACACCACGTACTCCGTCGACAAGCACGGCAAGCCGGACTACGTCACCGACTCCTCCGCCAGCGGCACCGGCTGGGCGACCGGCCACAAGACCGTCAACGGCCGGGTGTCGAAGACGCCGGACACCAACAAGGCGATCCCCACACTCCTCGAACTCGCCCAGAAGGGCGGCCTCGCCACCGGCTCCATCACCACCGCCGACCTCACCGACGCGACCCCCGCCGTGCAGGCGTCGCACGTCACCGACCGCGACTGCCAGGGCCCCGAGGACATGAAGAAGTGTTCCGTGGACCGCATCAGCAAGGGCGGTCCGGGGTCGATCGCGGAGCAGAGCGTCAACCACAAGGTGGACGTGCTGCTCGGCGGCGGCAAGGGCCACTTCGACCAGAAGGTCAAGGAAGGCCAGTACAAGGGCAAGACCGTCACCGAGCAGGCGAAGAAGCTCGGCTACCAGGTCGTCACCGACGCCAAGGCCATGAAGAAGGCCAAGGCCGGACAGCCCGTGCTCGGCCTCTTCGCCGACTACGACATCCCGATCGAGTGGACCGGCAAGCACGCCACCGGCAAGGGCACCGCCCCCCAGCGCTGCGTCACCAGCAACCCCAAGCGCCCCAAGGGCACGCCGACCCTCGCCGACCAGACCACGCAGGCCATCCAGCTGCTGGAGGCCAAGCAGGCCAAGAAGTCCCACAAGGCCGGGGACAAGGGCTTCTTCCTCCAGGTCGAGGGCGCCAACATCGACAGCGAGGACCACGCCGCCGACCCCTGCGGCCAGATCGGCGAGACGGCCGCCTTCGACCGCGCCGTGAAGGTGGCGCGGGACTACGCCAAGAAGCACCCCGACACCCTGGTGGTCACCACCGCCGACCACGGCCACAGCAGCCAGATCGTGCCGGTCGACACCGACCCGGCGGGCATGAGCTCCACCCTGGTCACCAATGAGGGCCAGAAGATGAAGGTCAGCTACGGCACGGCCCCGGTGGGCGAGTCCCAGGAGCACAGCGGCACGGAGGTGCGCATCGCGGCCGAGGGCCCGGAGGCGTACCGGGTGCTCGGGGTCACCAACCAGACCGACCTCAACACCACGATCCGTAC
>NZ_JBHVHQ010000105.1:0-15317 GCF_042800135.1 Streptomyces sp. NPDC057654
CCCCGTGTCTGACGTCACCCCATCACCCCCTCCCCCTTTACTCACCCATTGCGCACCATTGGCCGCCACATGACGCTCGCTTCCTAGGCTGAAGGTTTACGCGGGGGCGTAGGCATTACGGGGGAGGCGCGGCATGGGCGACGGGCACGGCGGCGGGAGCAATGGCGGCAGCAGCGGTGGCAGCGGCAAGGTCCTGAACATCAAGACGGCGGACATCAAGTCGGCCGCACCGGTCTTCCGGAAGCAGGGCGAGAAGCTGAGCGACGCGCTGAATCTGCTGGTCAAGACGTTGGATGGGCATGGCGAGCCGTGGGGTGACGACAAGCCGGGCAAGGATTTCGGCAAGCACTACAGCCCGAACCAGAAGCAGTTGGAGCGGGTGGCGGGCATCGCCATCCTCGGTCTGGTGAGCATCCACGAGGCGCTGGACGACCTGGCGGACGGCCACGTCGACAACGACAAGGCGATCGCCGGGATCTTCACCAAGGAGAAGCACAAAGACGGCGGCCGACACGGGGATAAGGGATAAGGGCGCCGAATGAGCATCGAGGACGAGGCCAAGAAGATCCTCCTCCACCTCGGCATGTGGTGGCCGGACGCCAATTCCGGGACGCTGCGCCACGCCGCCGACGCGTGGCGGACGTTCGCCGACAGCGTCGACGACGTCCGGAGCGCGACCAACAATTCGGCCACCTCCCTCATCCACAACAACACGGGTGAGGCGATCGACGCCTTCCAGACGTTCTGGGAGCGCTACGCCAAGGGTGCGGACGGCGGCTGGCTGAGTGACCTGGCGAAGGCGTCCCGGAAGATGGCCAAGGCGCTGGACAAGTTCGCCGATACGGTCGATGACGCCATCACGGCGCTGTGGGAGCAGATCGGCATCGACGCGGTCGCCATCGCGGGCGGGGTGCTGCTGACCCTCGTCAGCGGGGGCGCGTCCGACGAAGCGGCGGCGGGAATCATCGAGCTGGCGGCCGGCCTGGGCGTGGAGGTCGAGGCGTCGGTGGCCGCGATCGCCGCGGGGATGCTGACCGGCGCGGTCTACGAGGGCGTCTTCTCGATGACGATCGACGCGGCTGTCGCCCAGCCCGTGCGGATCGCGCTGGGCCAACAGCACGGCTTCAGCCTGGACGAGGTGTCCCACGCCGCGGAGACCGGCATGATCTGGGGCGGACTGTTCGGTGCCGTGGGCCCGGTCACGGCACGGGCTGGACAGTTCGGCGGGTACAAGAACCTGCTCCGCCCTGACCTGCGCCCCAACCTGATCGAGGAGGGCCCGTTCGCCCGCCCGGCGGGCAAGACCCCCTGCAAGGGCGAGCCGGTGGACGTGGCCACCGGGGCCATGCTGATGACGCAGACGGACGTAGAGCTGCCGGGCAGCCTGCCCCTGCTCTTCGAACGCACCCACCTGTCCTCGTATCGCGCGGGTACGTGCTTCGGCCCCACCTGGGTCTCCACTCTCGACGAGACGCTCCAACTCGACGCCAAGGGAGTGGTGTTCGCGGCGGCGGACGGCATGCGGCTCGTATATCCGGTGCCACGGCCGGGCGAAGCGATGCTGCCGTCGAAGGGCGCGCGCTGGCCGCTGGAGTGGGACGGCGCGCCGGACGGCGTCATCACCGTCACCAACCCGCACACTGGCGTCGTACGTACCTTCAGCCACATCGCGCCCAGCGCGGCCGAGGGCGCGGTGCAGCTGCCCGTCGAGTCCTGGTCCGACCGCAACGGCGCCCGCATGGACGTGGAACGCACAGCCGAGGGCCACCCCTCCGCGATCCGGCACTCCGGCGGCTACTACCTGGCCGTCGACACGGACGGCCCGAGGATCACCGCGCTGCGCCTGCTGGACGAGGCCCCGTCGGCGTACGAACAGGGGCCCCCGGCAGCCCCGGCCGGCGGGACGGTGGTGATGCGCTACGCCTACGACGCGTCGGGCAACCTCACCGAAGTCGTCAACTCCAGCGGCAAGCCCCTGCGCTTCACCTATGATTCCGAAGACCGGATCACGTCGTGGACCGACCGCAACGGCACCTCCTTCGCGTACGTCTACGACGGTGGCGGACGGGTGATCCGTACGGAGGGCAGCGACGGGGTCTTCAACGGCTCCTTCGCGTATGACGACACCGCGCGCACCACGACGTACACGGACTCGCTCGGCCGCCGGACGAACTGCCGGTACAACGCGGACGGCCAGGTGATCGCGGAGACGGACCCGCTGGGCCACGTCACGCTGACCGAATGGGATGGCCTGGGCGAGAACCGTCTCTCCACCACGGACCCGCTGGGCCGTACGACGCGGTACGCGTACGACGAGTCGGGCAACCTCACGGAGCTGGTACTGCCGGACGGTTCGAGCGCGCGGGCCGAGTACGACGCGGGCTGCCGACCGCTGGAGGTCGTCGAGCCCGGCGGGACGGTCTGGCGGCATACGTACGACGATCGCGGCAACGTCCTGACGACGACGGACCCGGCGGGGGCGGAGACGCGTTACGCGTACGACGCGGCGGGCCACTTGGCGTCGGTGACGAACGCGCTGGGCCATACCCGTACGGTCTCGTGCGACGCGGCGGGCCTGCCGACAGCGGTGACGGACGCCCTGGGCCACACGACCACGGTGGCGCGGGACAGCTTCGGCCGCGTTACGGAATCCACCGATCCGCTGGGCCACACCATGCGGATGGCCTGGACGACCGAGGGCAAACCGAGCCGGCGCGAATTGCCTGACGGCACCCACGAGACCTGGCGATGGGACGGCGAGGGCAACCTCCTCGCCCACACCGACCCCGCAGGCAACACCACCCACCAGACCTCCACCCATTTCGACGTCCCGGAGACGCGCACGGACCCGGACGGCACGCGGTACGCCTTCGCGTACGACACGGAGCTGCGCCTGACCGGGGTGACGAACCCGCAGGGTCTGACCTGGTCATACGCGTACGACGAGGCGGGCCGCCTGGCCTCTGAGACGGATTTCAACGGCCGCACGCTGACGTACGGGCACGACGCGGCGGGCGGGATGGTGTCGCGGACGAACGGTGCGGGCGAGACGCTGAGCTTCGAACGGGACGCGCTGGGGAGAGTGGTCGAACAGCGCGGCGGAGCGGACGGGGACGAGATCACGTCGTACGCGTACGACGCGGCGGGCGCGTTGGTGGGTGCGACGAACGCGGACGCGGAACTGGTCATCGAGCGGGACGCGCTGGGGCGTGTGCTGGCGGAATCGGTGAACGGCCGTACGACGGGTTACGCGTACGACGCGCTGGGCCGCCGTACGCGTCGGGTGACGCCGACCGGCTTGACGTCGGAATGGACGTACGACGAGGAGGACCGCGCAACGGCCCTGCGCTCGGACGCGGGGACATTGACGTTCGCCTACGACGCGGTGGGAAGGGAAACGGAACGGTCCCTGGCGGGTGGTGCGACGCTGAAACAGACCTGGGACAAGAACGACCGCCTGACGACGCAGACCATCCACTCCCCCCAAGCCGATAGCTTGCTGCAACACCGCTCCTACGCCTATCGCCCGGACGGCTACCTCACAGAAATCCGCGAACTGACGTCGGGCACAAGCCGTTTCGACCTGGACGCGATGGGCCGAATAACGGGCGTGAACGCCCACGGCTGGACGGAGCGCTACGCCTACGACGGCTCCGGCAACCTCACCCAGGCCGAGGCCCCGGCCCACGAGACACCGGGCGCTCGGGAATTCAGCGGCACGCTGATCCGCAGCGCGGGCAGAACAACGTACCAACACGACGCACAAGGCCGCCTGACCCAAAAGACCCGCAAACTCCTCAACGGCCAGATACGAACGTGGACATACAGGTGGAGCTCGGAAGACCGCCTGGTGGAAGCGGAGACCCCGAACAACGAAACCTGGCGCTACCGCTACGACCCCCTGGGCCGCCGAATAGCGAAGCAACGCCTGGCCGAAGACGGCGAGGTGGCAGAGGAAACAACCTTCACCTGGGACGAAAGCCGCCTGGCAGAACAACTCTCCCCCACCGGCCGAGCCACCACCTGGGACTACGCCCCCAACACCCACCGCCCCCTGACCCAAACAGACCACCGCCCACTGACCCGCGAGCAGGGCCAGTCCCTGATCACGAAATACGCGGAGCTCTCGGACCCGACAGAGACCACGAGCTTCCACGCCATCATCACGGACCTGGTGGGAACCCCGACGGAGCTGATCACCTCGGCGGGCGAGGTAGCTTGGCAACGCCGCACGACACTATGGGGCACGCGTTTCCCCGCCCCCCAAGACTCCACCACCGTCGACTGCCCCCTCCGCTTCTCAGGCCAGTACGCGGATATGGAGACCGGTCTCCACTACAACTACTTCCGCTACTACGACCCTGAAACCGCCCGTTACGCCACGCCCGACCCGTTGGGCATCAATCCGGCACCCAACCACCACGCCTATGTCCGTAACCCGCATACCTGGGCAGACGATCTAGGACTTGAGGGATGCCCCAAGCGCATCGAGAACGGCGGTTGGGATCTGCGCAATAGAAACCCAACAGACATCGTCCCGTCAGATGCGCAGAAGAGAACTCTCACACCGGACTCCAATGGTGGAGCACAAGCCGGGGTGGAATACAAATGGACGGACAGCAAAACAGGAAATGTTGTCCGGATGCGAATTCACGGCCCCGACGGAAATGCTCCGGCTGGATCAAACGCCCACAGTGGCGACGTCTATCGAATCTCGATCGGAGGAAAGTACCAGGACGTCGAGGGCAACCTGTACCATCGGCAGGTACATAACCCAAACAGCCCTCACTACAACCCATCTGCCGCGAACGGAACGCACGTTCCATGGCCTAGCAATTATCCGCTTCCGTACTAGTTCAAGGGAATTTGATTTGTCTGTCGACGCCGACCGATTGGTCGAAGTTATCCGACTTATTGTCGACTCGGATGCACGGTGCCGCGAGCTCGGGGCGGAAAAAGCGACAGACCGGGTTAGCGAATATTCTGGCGATGATGTAGCGGTGGTGGCATCCATCCTTTCACTCTGCGCTTCCTGCGAGCGGGACACTTCCGCACTGGAAGCTCAACTGAATGCCCTGCTGGGACTAGGAGCGAGCGGATGGCTCCAGACCGAAAACATGAGACGTTTGCACAATATCGACCGCGAAACGCTGCCAGAACCCTTGGGTGAGTACATCGATGATTTGCTGGAGACTGACTGAAACGCCCCTGGCCGCGCACTATCTCGACACGCCGTTCCCGATCTCTTGACGTTACACACGAGATCGCACGATTCAACGAGTACGAGTTACATGAGTATGGGATGAACCCGCAGCAAAGCCTCCCGTCTTGATAGCCGATATGAGCGTACGCAGCACCTCAGGCCTGACGGAGAGGGTGACGCCGGGGGCGTCGCTTTCGCGGAGGTGGATGGCCCCGTCAGGGGCGGATGCAAGGTAGAGGCAGGCGGAAGCGTCGGCGCTGTATGAGGACTTCTGCCAGTCGAGCACGGGCATGAGCGGCGTCCTTAGAGGTTGTGGAGGGTTCGGCGGATGAGGTCGCGCGACTTGCCAGGCGCAAGTGCGATGGTTTCCATGCGGTCCAGCACGAAGCGGTACTTTTCCAGTTGGGCTTGTGCGTCGAGCAGGACGGAGCCGTGTTCGGTGTCCAGCTGGACGGTATCGAGCGCCGGCACCGGGCCTACGGAGTAGCCGATCGACTGGCCTGACCCGGGGAACGTTCCCTTGCTGAAAGGGATGACCCTGATGGTGGTGCCTTCCCTCTCGCTCATGGCGATGACATGAGCGAGCTGCTCACACGTCGCCTCGCGACCACCGAACTGCATTCGGAGAGCCGCTTCGTGGATGATCGCCGTGTACTCGACCGCAGAGCTTCTGTGGACGACTACTTGCCGCTTTATCCGATAGGAAACCCGGTGCTCCACCTCGTGCGGCGCGAAGTGGGGAACCATCTCGCTACAGATGGCGCGTGCGTAGTGGGCGGTCTGCAAAAGGCCGGGGATATGGATGACGTGCGCGACACGCAACGCGGTGGCGTGGTGCTCCAGTTCCGCCAGGTCGAGCAGGCCCGTGGGGAGAATCTCCCGGTACTCCTCCCACCAGCCGCGGTGGCGCTCTCCGGCCATGTCGGCGAGGGACTCGATGAGGGCCCGGTCCTGGCAGGAGTAGTTGTGCGCCATGTTGCGCACGCGATCAGCGCTGACGCCGACGCGACTTGCCTCGATGTTGCTGATCTGGGCCTGATTGGTACCGAGAAGCTGTCCCGCCTCGGTCGAGGACAGCCCCGCGTGTTCGCGGAGCTTGCGCAGCTCGGCGCCGAGGCGGAGCTGTCGGGCTGTCGGGGTCTGCTTCACGGGCATGTAGTGAGGTCTCTCCTCGTTCGTACACAGTGCGCACGCGCAACTCGTTCGGGTTGGCGAGTAAGTTATTTCCACTCCACAAGAAATAACTTATACGCGTTGCGCTACGGTCTGAGCCAAGCCCACCCAGAGGGGCTGCCGCCGCGAGGCGTCGTCCCTGGGTGGTTCAACTCCACCTACCTCCACCAGGAGGCTCCATGGCAACCGTATCTTCACCACAGCCCTGGACGTACACCCTCGATCTCCCCCACGACCCGCGAGCATCCGGCGTCGCCCGGACCACCCTGCGGGCCGTACTCTTCCGGCACACCATAAGCGAACTCGTCGACGTCGCGGAGCTGTTGACCAGCGAGCTCGTCACCAACGCCTACCTACACTCCGACGGACCGGCCTCCCTGCGGCTGCACAGCACCGGCCCGGAGGACGAGCGGCTGCGGGTGAGCGTATGGGATACGAACCCCGATATTCCGACGGCGTTCCGCAAACGCGTGGGCCCGCCGCGGGACTGCGACCACGGACGCGAAAGGGAAAGCGGACGCGGGCTGTTGCTCGTACAGATGTGTGCCGACAGTTGGGGAAGCTATCTGCTCGGCGACGAACTCTTCGGCAAGCGCGGGAAGATGCTCTGGTTCGAACTCGAAGCCGACGACAGCACCTCTCCGGCACGGTACCGGCGTCAGAGCGGACGCGAATCCTCAGGCCGGTAGCCGGGCCTTGATGCGGACGCGTTCGCCCTGAGGGCGGCCCCGTAGGACGTAGAGCCAGTGGTAGCCCTCATGGGAGCGGGCGTACGGGGCCCTGGCCTCCATCATACATGCTGGCAGGGCGGTCGGGGTGATGCCACGGCGGCGGCGCAGGGCCCGCAGCCCGGGGCCGACCGCAGCGAGTACGGCATCGACCGCACCTTGCTGTTTCCGCAAATAACTTTGCGCCAACGCAGGCATGGGCGCACCTTGACCCCGTCGCCGTGTACTCAGCCGTGTACTGACGAGAGGACCTGCCCCTATGGACGTTCACCACTGGGACGACATGTACCGCAGCCGCGACCAGGTGTTCAGCGGCAACCCCAACCCCGTGCTCGTCGCCGAGGTCGGCTGCCTGCCGCCCGGGCAGGCGCTCGACGTCGGGTGCGGCGAGGGCGCGGACGCGCTCTGGCTGGCGCGGTGCGGCTGGCAGGTCACCGCCGTCGACGTGTCCGAGGTCGCCCTACGACGCGCTGCCGGAGCGGCGGAAGCCGATGTCCGGGACCGCCTGGCCTGGGCCCGCGCCGACCTCACCGTCGCGCCTCCCCCGGCCCGCGCCTTCGACCTGGTGAGCGTCCACTACTTCCCGATCCGCCGCGAGCCGGGGCACGCGGCGCTGTACGGGCTCCTGAACGCCGTCGCCCCCGGCGGCGCCTTCCTCTTCGTCACCCACCCGCTCCCGGACCCCGCCTCGGCCCCGCGCTCCGCCGAGTACTACCAGCCCGGCGACATCGCCCAACTCCTCGGTCCCGCCTGGCACGTCCTGGTCGAAGAGACCCGCCCCCGCGCCGGCCCCCGCCACACCCACGACGCCGTCCTACGGGCATCGCGTCTGCGCTGAAGGTCAGGCGTTCTCGACCACCGGGTACCGCGGCGTCCCCTCCTCCATCTGCCGCAGCGCGTCCTTGCGGTCCCGCTTGGAGAGGCGGTCGATGTAGAGGTAGCCGTAGAGGTGGTCGGTCTCGTGCTGGAGGCAGCGGGCGAAGTAGCCGGTGCCCTGGAGCGCGATGGGGTTGCCCTGGGCGTCCTGGCCGCGGACGATCGCGTAGTCGGGGCGGGCCAGCGGCGCGTACGCCGTGGGGACCGACAGGCAGCCCTCGTTGGAGTCGTCGAGGACGCGCTCGCCGGCCGGCAGTTCGTCGAGGACCGGGTTGCAGACCGCGCCCACGTGCCGGACGCCCTCGTCGTCGGGGCAGTCGTAGACGAAGACCTTCAGGTCGACGCCGATCTGGTTGGCGGCGAGGCCGACGCCCTCGGCGGTGCGCTGGCTCGCGAACATGTCGTCGATGAGCTGCGCGAGCTCGTCGCCGAACTCGGTGACGTCCTTGCACTCCTTGTGCAGCACCGGATTGCCGACGACGGTGATCGGCCGGGACGTGCCGCGCTCGCGGTGCGCCGCCTCGCGCGCCTCGGCGTCCACCGTGTCGTCGAAGAACTCGTCGACCGACTGCCGCTCAGTGTCTTGCTGCGCCATGTTCGCCGCACGCCTCTCTGAAAACCCACTCTAAAAAACCCACGCCACAAATCAGCAGCCGAAAACGCTGCTGATACAGGGTACGGGGCCGCGGCAGGGGTCAGCAGACCTCTTCCAGATCCCGCCACTCCCGCGAGTCCGGGCTGTCGGCGACCCAGCCGTCGAGCAGGCCCCGTACGAGCCCGGAGGGCGCCGCGATGCCGCACTCGCGCTCGGGCACCCACAGCGAGCCGGAGCCGGCCGTGCGGTGGCCCAGCGGGCCGGGGTGGCCGGGTTCGCTGTGGTCGTGCGGGTCCAGGTGCTCACCCTCGCCCTCGTCGCTGGGCATCCGGCTCTCCGAGCACGTACGGCACAGCAGGCGCACGGAGGAGGACCAGTCCTCGGCCGCGAACCCGGCGTCGGCCGCGAGCCGCTCCAGGGCGTCCCGGTCGGCCTCCGTGGCGGCCTCCAGGAGGACCACCCAGGTGGGCACGGGCGAGGGGGCCCACAGCTCGATCTCGTCGAAGACGGGGTACGAGGGGCCCGCGGCGGTGGTGCGCTCGCCGTGCGGCACGCCGTCGTGCAGCACGACCTCGCCCCAGCGCCGCCCGGAGGACGGCAGCGGGATGGACAGCACCTCGATACGGGCGGGGTCCAGGCGGCGGCCCCAGACGACCTCGGCCTCGCCCTCCGGCGAGAGCCGCACCGCGGCGCTGCCCAGCTCCATGCCGAGCGGCTCGCCCGAGGGGGCGCCCACGCTGGGCACCCGGAGCCCGTACGCCTGCCAGGCGCGGCGGGCCAGCGGCCAGTCCTGGAGGGCGGTGGCGGCGATGCCGACGTTCCACCAGTCGGGGGCCCCGGCCTCGCGGTCCAGGAGGGCCACGGCCCGCAGCCCGGCGGCGCGCGCCTGGTCCCAGTCGTGCCGGAACTTGTGCAGCAGCGCCAGGTTGAACCAGGACTCCGAGAGCCACGGCTCCATGTCGGCGGCGCGCGTCAGCAGCGCGCCCGCGTCCTCGTACCGGCCGTCGCCGATGAGCGTGAACGCGCGGTCGGTCGCCTGCCGCCACGAGGCGGAAGGCCGATGCCGTACCTTGCCGAAGATCCTCACGATTCCCGCCTGCCGGTTTCTCCGTGGTCCCGCGCCCAGCCGTCACGGCGGGCGGCGACGTCCTCCCTGACGCCAACCTGCCACACATTGACGGACATCTCAGCCCGGCCCCTCTGTTCCCGTTCGAGGAGGGGACCCATCACACCTTCTTGCCATCTGCGATGCGTCCGACACCCCTGTCTTCGCATCCAACCATGCCCCTCCGGGCGGGCGCTCATTACCCATGGGTTCCGTTGATCTTCCGCGGGCCCCGCCTCGGTGAAGCCTCGGGATACCGCCGCCCCCTACCTGATGCCGCCCCCGCGCGCCAGTACGCGTGCCAGGGCCTCCACGACCACCGGCGCGTAATCCTGCGCGGTGGCCAGGCGCAGCCGCTCCAGGGCGCGCAGCGGGCCGTGCGGGCCGTCTCCCGAGAAGCGGCCGACGAGGTCGTCGTAGGCGTTGGCGGTACGGACGATACGGGCGGTGACCGGCTGCTCGCGGTACGGATCGGCCTGCCGTTCCACCACTGAGGCGACCTCTTCGGGCACCCCGGTCTGGCGCACCACCGCGCCGCCCAGCAGCGCGATCCGGCGCTGTTCGGCGGGCGGCAGCGGCTCGGTGGCCCCGGCGGGCACGGGGTCGACCAGGGAGAGCTGGCCGATGTCGTGCATCAGGGCCGCGTACTCCAGCACGGTCAGCTCGGGCTCGGACAGGCCCAGCTCGCGGCCGACGGCCCGGCCGAGCGTCGCGACCCGGCGCGCGTGGCCCGCGGGCGTGTAGCCGGCGATCTCGGTGCAGCGGGCGAGGGAGGCGATGGTCTGCGCGTACGTGGCCCGTACGGCGCCGTGGCGGCGCAGCGAGAACTGCGTCAGCAGCAGCGGCACGCTGAAGACGGGCAGCGCCCACAGCCCGGCGACGGCGACGGCCAGCGCGATGACGACGCCGGTCGCGCAGATCGCGGAGCCGACGCCGAGCAGCCCGCGCAGTTCGTCGCGGAGCAGCGGGCCGTACGGCCAGCCGGTGCGGGCGCGGGCGAGGGCGGCGGAGAGCACGGCGTCGCACAGGGCGGTGAGGGCGAGCAGGAGCAGCAGGAACGGGGCGTAGTACGGTCCGTGGCCGGGCCATCGGGTCAAGGCGCCGTTGTTGTAGAGCGGTTGGAAGCAGGTGGCGGCGAACCCGACGGTGAGCAGGCGGCGTACGAGGTGGTCCAGGGCCGGGCCGCGGCCCGCGGCGAGGCGGGGCGCGAGCCCGGCGAGGGTGGCGGCGAGGACGACGGCGAGCACCTGGAAGGCGCCGTGCGAGGTGGGGTGGCGGTCGGTCTCGCCGAGTAAGGCGTAGGCGAGCGACCCGGCGGCGGCGAGCGGCGCGGGCTCGCGGTCGCCGGGCCGCTCCCCGACGCGCTGCCGGGCCAGTTCGCCGACGGCGATCAGCGCGCCGAAGGCGAGCGCCACGTGCGGGTCGGTGAGGCCGTTCCAGAACGTCCCGGCGAGGGAGGCGGCGGCGAGCGCGCCCGCGGCGCCGTACAGGACCGCGACGACGCGGGGGGCGTGCGGGGCGTACGGAGCCGCGTACGGGCGCGACGCGCTCTCCCGGCTCACCGGGCGCCGCCCCTGGGGTCGCCGTCCCTCGAATCGCCGCCCCTGGGACCGGGGAACGACCGTCCGGGCGGGCCGGGCGGGCCGCCGTCGCCCTGGGATCCGGCGCGTCGCACGACAGACGCGAGGTCCGACGGGCCGGGGCAGCCCTCTGAAGGGACGTTTCCGCAGAGGTCGTCGACGGTTTCCCCGACCGCGTCCGCGGTGACCGCCGGATGCCAGCCGTGGCGGTCGAGGGCGCGCGCGAGGGCCCCGACCATGAGGGGGTCGAACTGCGTTCCGGCGCACCGCCGCAGCTCCTCGACGGCCGCCGGTACGGGCCGGCCGCGCCGGTACGAACGGGTGGAGGTCATCGCGTCGAAGGCGTCGGCGACGGCCACCACCCGCGCGAACAGCGGGATATGACGGCCGCTCAGCCCGTAGGGGTAGCCGCTGCCGTCGAGCCGCTCATGGTGGTGGAGGATCGCCGCGCGGGCCTCGTCGAGGAAGCCGATGCCGCGCACCATCTCGTGCCCGTACTCGGGGTGCAGCTCGATCACGCGCCGTTCCTGCGGGGTGAGGGGGCCGTTCTTGCGCAACAGCCGGGTGGGGACGCCGAGTTTGCCGACGTCGTGCAGGATGCCCGCGAAGCGCAGCGCTTCGAGGCGGTCGTCGTCCATGCCCAGTTCGCGGGCGATCAGCACGGACGCGCGGCCGACGCGCTCGCTGTGGCCGCGCGTGTACCGGTCCTTGATGTCGACGGCCTGCACCAGGGCCCGGATCGTGGCCTGGTGGGCGGCGCGCTCGCGGTGGTACTGGGCGAAGACCCAGCAGGAGATGTACATCGGCAGCAGCACGAGCAGGGCGGCCGCCGGCCCGTACGTGGAGTGCCACAGGATCGCCATCATCAGCCCGGCCAGCCCGTGCACCAGGTGCGGGGCGAGCGAGCCGAGCAGCGGGGCGCGCCAGGCGGTGCGCGGCGAGCCGCGTTCGGCGGTGACGAGGATGCCGATGTCGAGGGCGGCGGAGACGACGGCGAAGGCCAGCGCGGCGGCCGCGGCGGGCAGCAGGACGTACGGGAAGTCCGGCGCGGTGACCGTGCGGTGCGCGCCGAGCGCGAAGACGTGGGAGGCGGCGTGGGCGGCGAGCGAGAGCCGGGCGGCGTGCCACATCCGCCGTACGCGGGCCGGTTCGCGCTCGACGGGCGCGGCGAGGGCGCCGGGCACGGCGACGAGCCCGGCGAGCGGGGGCGGCAGCAGGAAGGCCGCCGCCAGCAGTACGGGGAAGAACGCGCCCGCGCCGGTGGGGGCGCCCGGGCCCATCGGAGGGCGGCGGGTGAGCCGCTCGCAGAGGGCGTAGAGCGCGGCGAGCGCGAGGGCCGTGGCCCAGGGCGCGGCGTGGCCGTATCGCGACGCCGGGGCCGCGCAGAGGGCGGCGGTGACCATGACGCACAGGATGTACGCGCGGGCCGTGGCCGGAAGTGTGCGCATGGAGCTCTCCCCGTCCCGTCGGCTTGCGCGTCGAGATGGGGAGAATAGGCCGGTGCGCCACGGCAATGGGCCGCATCCGCGAATTGGCCCGAGCGGACCGGCCGGAAGCACACCTTCAGGTGAAAAGTACGGCTATGCGATGACAGCCCGGGTCGAGATCAGGTAGGAGCAGGAGACAGTGCAGGAGACAGCCCCGCCCGACGGCCGGGTCAGGCGCGAGCCGAAGCCGGGGCAGGCCCTTGACCGAAGCCGAGCCGGCCGGGTCAGGCGCGAGCCTGAGACAGTCGCCGACCGACAGCGAGGTCGGACAGGAGCCGACGGCAGGAGCCGGCCGGAGCCGGGAGCCGACGGCAGCCGCCCGGCCGGCTGCTAGGTGGCGGACAGCCCCGGAGGCTGGACGCCCAGCCGCGATTCGGCGCCGCCCTTGGCCTCCTGGCCCTCCTCGGACCCGGCCGCCCGCTCCGCGGCGGCCTTGGCGGCCTGGGCTTCAGCGGCCCGCGCCTCGGCCACCACGTCCATGTCCGGCACCGACTGACCGGAACGGATCAGCTCGATCCGCCCCATCACCTTGGCCCGGAGGTCCGCCGGTACGTCGTCGTGCCCGCAGCACCGCTTGACGAGCTTCTTCACGGCCTGCTCCAGCCCGTACTTCTCCAGGCAGGGCGAGCACTCGTCGATGTGGACCTCGAACTTGGCGCAGTCTCCGTCCGGCATCTCACGGTCGAGGAACTCGTAGAGATGGCTGAGGACCTCTGAGCAATCCGTCTCGTGCGGCTCTCCGCAACTCATGAGTCCGAGCCTTTCCCGTCGTGCGACTCGTCCGACGCGTTCGAAGCGGTCGCGGCTCCTGCCGGGACGAGCCCGCGCTCACGGGCGTAGTCCTCCAGCATGCCGCGCAGTTGGCGGCGCCCACGGTGCAGGCGCGACATGACCGTGCCGATGGGCGTACCCATGATGTCGGCGATCTCCTTGTACGCAAAGCCCTCGACGTCCGCGAGGTACACCGCTATGCGGAATTCCTCGGGGATCGCCTGGAGGGCGGCCTTCACGTCGGAGTCCGGCAGGTGGTCGAGCGCCTGCGACTCGGCGGAGCGCAGCCCGGTCGACATGTGCGACTCGGCGCGCGCGAGCTGCCAGTCCTCGATCTCCTCCGAGCCGCTGCGCAGCGGCTCGCGCTGCTTCTTGCGGTAGGAGTTGATGAAGGTGTTGGTGAGGATGCGGTACAGCCACGCCTTGAGGTTCGTGCCGTCCCGGAACTGGTGGAAGGACGCGTACGCCTTGGCATACGTCTCCTGCACCAGGTCCTCGGCGTCCGCCGGGTTGCGCGTCATGCGCAGCGCCGCGGAGTACATCTGGTCGAGGAAGGTGAGGGCGTCCCGCTCGAAGCGCGCGTTGCGCTCCAGGGCGCTCTCCGCGGGCGTCGCGGGCTCCCGCGCCTGGCCGTCATCGGTCCCTGCGTCGGTCCCAGTGACCGGACCCACCTCCTCCAAGACGGTGGCGGGACCGGATGCGGACCCGCTCGAATCGGAGAATAGACGACGATCCGGTCCGGCCGCCGCTCCAGCCATGCCGGGCTGGTCCACCCGCAGCGTCGACCACTGGACCTCGGCGGCCTGCGGGCGTGACGGGCATGCGATCGAACCCATGCGGGAAGTCCCCATTCCTCTGAGCGTGCCTGTACGTACCTACGCCTGGCACAACAGCGTCCCCCCGCCCCTGCATTCCCGCCGCCCCGCCGCAACCGGAACGGCGGGGCGATTGACAAACCTGCTTGCCGTTCCTGCAATGAGGGGATGAGCGGCTACGAAGAGGTACTGGCGGACGTCGGCCCGCGGCTGCGGCGCGTACGCCAGGAGCGCGGGGTCACGCTGTCCGAGCTGTCGCAGGAGACCGGGATCTCGGTCTCCACGCTGTCCCGGCTGGAGTCCGGCGGCCGGCGCGCCTCCCTGGAGCTGCTGCTGCCGCTCTCGCGCGCCTTCCAGGTGCCGCTGGACGAGCTGGTGGGCGCACCGGAGGTCGGCGATCCGCGGGTGCGGGCGGCGCCGCGCCGGGTGGACAGGATGACGGTCGTGCCGCTGACCCGGCAGCCGGGCGGGCTCCAGGCGTTCAAGATGGTCATCGACCCGATCGACGCCGAGCCGGACCCGCGGACGCACGAGGGGTACGAGTGGCTGTACGTGCTCGCCGGCCGGCTGCGGCTGATCCTGGCCGACCAGGACATCCAGATGCGGTCCGGGGAGGCCGCCGAGTTCGACACCCGGCTGCCGCACTGGTTCGGGCCGGCCGGGGACGCGCCGGTGGAGGTGCTCAGCCTTTTCGGGCGGCAGGGCGAACGGATGCACGTACGGGCCCGTCCAGCCACGAAGCGACAGCGTCCATGAGCCCGGCCAGGGCCTCGTCCTGGGTGATGCCGGCCTTCTTGGGCACGGCGAAACCGTGGTCCCCGTAGGGCACGGTTTCGATGTCCGTACCGTCCGGGAACTCCTCGGGGCGGCCGAACGGGTCGCGCTCGCCCTGCACGACGAGCGTCGGCAGCGGCCCCGTCGCCGCCAGTTCCGCGGCGCGGGACTTCTCCGGCTTGCCGGGCGGGTGCAGCGGGAAGGACAGCG
>NZ_JBHVHQ010000106.1:0-15250 GCF_042800135.1 Streptomyces sp. NPDC057654
GCCTTGACCACGGCGGCGGCCTGGTCGTGTGCCAGGCGTCCACGGACGCCTCGGACGGCATTGCCGTCCTCGCCTCCGGCGTCGGTGACGAGTGCGCGCACTTCTTCGCGATCGACCTGGCGTCGGGGAAGGTTCTGTGGGAGCACGACCTCGCCCCCGACGAGTGGGTCCGGGAGAGCGATACACGCATCGCGCGCAGCGGCAATACCGTCGTCGTCAACGCGATGACCAGGACGACCACCGCGTTCCGGGTCAGCGACGGCCAGAAGCTCTGGACGGATTCCAAGGCCGTCTACGACGGCCGCACCTGCAAGGGCACCGGCTACACCGGCGGCAAGCAGCTGATCCGGCTCCAGCACTGCTACGACGACGACACCTTCGACACGCCGTACGACGTCGCCGCGGTCGACCCGGCCACCGGCCACACCCGGTGGACCTACCGGCTCGGCAAGGACGGACTCCAGACGAGGATCCTGTCCACCGGCCCGGCGGTCATCGACGAATCCCCCGCAACGGACCCGATGCACCTGACCGTCATCGGCGACGACGGCAAGCGGCGCAGCCGCCTCGCCCCGGGCCCGGAGAAGCAGATGAGCAGCGGCAATCGCGATGACGGCAGTCCGGACACCGCTGTCCAGATCGCGGGTGACACGGTCACCGTGGTGGCGGACAAACTGAAGTCCGACTCCAACCAGAACAACAAGATCATCGGGTGGTCGTTGTCGAGCGGCAAACGACTGTGGGAGCACACCGCCCAGGGGCGCCTCCAGAACTACCACGCCGCGGCCTCCGATACCGGCGATCTCCTCGCCTACGTCTCCGGCAACCGCTACGACCCCGCCAAACTGGTCACCTTCGACCCCCGAACCGGACGGCAGAGCACCGTACACAAATACGACCCGTCCCCCAAGGGCACCCCGTGGATCGGAAGCGACCCCCTGCCTCTGGTCAACCGCAAGGTCCTCTACCTCTCCGTCGGTTTCGGCGGCGAAGTACGCGGGATAGAGACCGAACCCGATGAGAAGTCCCTGATCGCCCTGCCCACGTAAGGCACAGCCCGCTCAACGGCCAACTGCGACGCAGGGGGTTCTTTCACCCTCATCAAGGTGAAAGAACCCCCTTCCGCTTTCTCAGGATCCGCTTTCCTCGCATCCTCCGTACCCGCCCGCTGAACGGCCCGGACGGTCAGCCTTACACCCGCAGATTCGTTTGGTGGCGGGGGGCTAGAGACGCCGCCGTGGTGCAGGCCCGGCAGGGGGTCTGCACCACGGCGATCTCGGCGTACGGATGCGTGAGCCCCTCAATGTCTGGGGGCGATGGCTCCGAGCTGTACCAGCAGGCGTTGGACGAGCCGCGCGGAGTGCAGAGGCACGTCATAGTCTCGGGCGAGCTCTCGTGAGGAGGGCGGCGGCCTCCCCGGCGGGTACGTGCCGGCCTCCATGTCCTGGTGAACCTGGATGGCGACGCGCTGTGCGTCAGGCGGGGCCCACGTGATGTCGGTGGAGGCCGCGGCCGCGTCTTCGGCGGTGCGTACGCGGCATCTTTGCCCCTGGCGGCCTTCGATGAGGCCCTCTGACCGGAGTTGGCACTGCGCGGTGCGGGCGGTGGTTTTGGATACGCCGTACTTTTCGACGAGTTGCGCAGTCGTAGGAATTGCGGAGCCCGGTGGGTAGATGCCCTCCTTGATGGCCTGTCGGAGCTCTTGAGCGATAAAATCCCGCTGAGTGGATGCGGTATCGATGGGGGCGAGAGGCTGGTCGGGCACCCGCACCATGGCGCCTTTGCCCTTGCGGCTGAGCAGGAGCCCTTCTGCGGCGAGGTCGCGCACGGCGGCGCGGCAGGTGCTGGCGCTGGCGCCGAACTGGTCGCCCAGGACGCGGGCGCTGGGCAACTGCGTGCCTGCGGGATAGACACCGTCCTCGATGGCCTGCCGCAGATGTTCGGCGATGTGCCACTGCTGCTGGGATGGCGTGAAAGCGGCGCTGGGGGCCGCGTCGGGTGCCAGGACGACGGTGCCTTTGCCCTTGTGGACGACCACCAGCCCGTCGTCGGCGAGGTCGCACATGGCGTCGCGGAGGATGGAGTAACGGACTTGGAGCTTGACGGCCAGGATTCGGAGGGCGGGCAGTCGTGTGCCTGCGGGATAGGTGTCGTTGGCGATGGCCTGCCGCAGATGGGCAGCGACTTCTTTCCTGGTGGGGGCCTGGCCCAGTTCCGGTGTCGGCATGTCAGCCCGCCACGAGGTGTTCAGCGACGGTGAAGATGTCCGCGCGGGCCCGAGTGCCGGGCACGACGGGAACATGCCAGTGCGGAAGAGCTTCCAGGGCCTGGCGTACGGCGGCGGTCTGTTCGGGGCGGGGGGCGGCGCCGAGGCCGAAGACGTCGGGGTAGCGGTCGTCGGTCTCGGTCGTGACGAGCACGTCGTGCAGGCGGGTACCGTCCGTACGGGTGGTGCCGGGTGAGGTTCGGGGGAGCAGGATGCCGGCGGCGGTTCCTTCGGTGGCGGGGGTGAGGCGGAGCCAGGTCCGCAGCTGGTCGGGGTAGAAGCGGCACGTGAGGTCCCGGACGTGCATGCGGGTCTCGCTGGCGAGGGCGTGATCGGTGTTCGGGTCCTGGTCCGGATGGAGGCGTTCCCCGGCTTGGGCGCAGCGGCGCACGTGCTCGTATAGCTTGAGGTCGTCCAGGAGGCCGAGGCTGATCTGTGCCGAGGCGGGCCAGGGCAGCAGGTCGAGGCCGCCGCCGGGGCGGGAGCGGGCGAAGACGCGGTCGAGGGCCAGCAGGTGCCAGCCCGTGGTGGCCAGGTGGAGGGCGGCAGCGGTTGTGGCTCTGTCGGACGCCCCGGTGATGAGTAGGGCCCGGCCATCTTTGACGACTGCGGCCATGCGCAGCAGCGTCCAGCCGGTGCTCTGGAGTTGGGCGCGGATCATGTCGCGGGTCAGGCGGACGGCGGCCAGGGCGACGGCGATGTCGTCGAGCCCGGAGAGCTGCAGGTGCCGGGTGTCGGGGCAGTAGTGGTAGGCGAGGTGGCCGTTCGGCTGCACGGCGTATATCGGGCCGCCGTGGACCTGGGTGAGGAGCAGGTCGGCTCCGGCGTACCGAGCTGGGCGGTGGCCCCGCTCGATGACCGCGTCCGCGATGACGCCCGCGCGGCTCTTGTCCACGGTGGCCTGGAGGGTGAGGGCGGATGTCAGGGGATCGGCGTCGCCGGCGGGGGCCGGGGCGGTGGTCCGCCACTGGCTGAGATAGCGGGGGATCCACGTGATGGGCGTGGTGCGGTTGCTGCTGACCGTCACCTGGGCGGTGTCGGCAGTGATACGGGTGGTGGTGATGGGCACGGAGTCTCCGAGGAGGTCGTAGGGATCGTCGGCGGGCGGGGGGCATGGCGTCACGTCGTCCGGGGCGGCCGTGCCGGGCGGCAACTCCTCCAGGCGCCTGCGGATGTGGTGGGCGTCGCTGGGGCTCAGCTGCTCGTAGATTGCCAGGGAGGCGAGGTAGGACTCCTGGACGGCCGGAACAGCCGCGTACTGCTGTGTGCCTGCCAGTGCGCTGAGGATGCGGTGGGCTGAGCGGACTCCGCCAGCGTCGCGCGTAGCGCGCTGGCCCCGCCGCGTAGTCGCTGTTCCGGAGGGTGAGGCCTCGTACGCGGCCCGGGCCGCGTTGTAGGCGTCGTCGACCGTCAGGAGGGCGGCGCGGGCCTGCGCGAGGTGGACCTCGGCCTCGTCGGGGCGGACAGTGCTGGTGTCCAGCCTCTGGTGAGAGAGGTAGCCGCCGGCGATTCACTCGGCGTTGTTCCCGGAGGTGGTCGCCGGTGCCCGCCTCGTCCGTGCTTACGCCATGCCCGCCCGGCTGAGCGGCCCGTCGGGTCAGTGCCGCCCACCAGGCTGTTGTGGACGAGAAGCGCGGGGCGCCGCTTAGGTGGCCGGCGCTGCTGTGGCGTCGACTTCCGGCGTGTCGGCACGCGCCGGTGGCTATGCCAGGGAGGGGAGGTCCAGGGTGTATGCGATGCGCCGCAGGTACTGATCGGGTGCCTGGAGTTCCTCTTCGGTGGGGAACAGTATGGCGTCCCGCCACAGGGAGTTGAACTGGTCCAGGGTCAGTTTCTGCATGAGGTACTCCACGAAGTCCTGCGTGTAGTCGCACACGTCCCTTTGGGCTTGTCGGTCGTCCTGGAAGGGGGCCACAGCTTCGCGGAATCGGTCGGTTCCGCCAGGGGCGGGCCAGCCGATGGTTCGCCCCAGCAGCGTTTGGGTGACACGGTTCTGAGCCCACATGGCGTGTCCCTCCACGAAGGACGAGAAGGCCAGCGGGCTTTCGTTGTTGAGCTGGGGCGGGAGGGAAGACCTTACATAGTAAAGGGTCTTGCCGTCGCTGGCCCAGTATTGGGCGAGGTGGGTGATTTCGTGGGCCATCAGTCTGTACAGCTGATCGTCGTATTCTGCCTGTCCCTCACGCAGGGTTTCGGTGAGGATGAGGATTTCCGGCTCGCCCGTCGAATCTTCGATGCACTGGGCATACTGCAGTGCCCATCGGGACGGCTGTGTTACGTAATATTCAGCGTATTCTTCCCGGAGTTCCTTGAAAAACGGGAGTTCGTAAATGTGCGAAAAGAATCCGCGGTCGCGGTTCCAGACCGCGATGGCATATTCCTCGCAGGCGGCGGTCCACGCTGGCGTGGTGATGAGTCGGATACGCGGCGGGCTGGTGATGTCCAGGCCGGTGACCTTCTCGACGAGCGGCGTGGTTTCAGCCGCGATGTCGTGCAGGCGCTCGCCGAGCCGGTCGTACTGGGTTCCGGCTTCTTGCCGCAAATCGATGTTCACAGGTGCTTCCGTTTCGTGTTCTGTGCTGGCGCGAGGTTGGCTGCGGGACCGGTGAGCCCGGCCCCGCGGTGCGGCACGAGGTGTCAGGCCGGGCTGCCGGCAGGGCTTCTGAGGATTTTGGGCGTACAGGTTCCCGGTGAGGGGTGCGGCCGGCGGACGTAGATGGGGACGGGGTTTCTCCTGAGGAAGTCCACGTATGAGTCAGGGGATTCGATGTGGCTCGGGGTGGGGAACTGCGCGGTTTTCCAGACGCAGTTGAACTGTGCGATGCCGATCTTGCCGACGACGTACTCGATGAAGGCCGCAGCCTTGTCGCACTCGGCCTGGTTCGCGGCAACTCGTTCTTTGACGGGGCGGAGAACCTCGCGGTAATGCTCGGTCCCTTCAACTTCGTCGCCCCAGCTCACCTCCCGGCCCAGGATCGAGGAAGTGACCTGGCGGCTGGTCCAGTAGCCATGTCCTTCCGTCAGGGAACCGAGATGGGGGTGATCTTCTGGCCGGTGGCGAGAGTACGGGGAGTAGACAAGACGGAACATGTGGCCGTAGGACGCCTGGTACTGAGCCAGTGCCGTAAACCCGCCGGCCATCATCGTGTACAAATGGTCGTCGTCGTACTGGGCGTGGTACACGGACTCGGCATGAATGAGCACCGCGGGCCGCCCGGCGGCGCTTTCGGTGTACTGCATGGGAATGAGTACCGCCAGCTTTTCCCATGCCTGGGCCCAGATCGCGCGGTTGGTACGGCACTTCTGGACCGTCTCCTCGTCGAGTTTCCAGAGGAGAGCGTCGCGGGTGACAGCCCGGGACGCCATGGTTTCGCGCTCCGTCTTGCCCGCCTTCAACGTGATGAGGCGGATCAGCGGGCTGCTGGGAAGCGGAAGGCGGGTGACGTCTTCGACGAGGGGGGCGACCTGGTGTGCAATGTCCAGCAGACGTGCTGCCAGGTCGTCGTGCTGAGGGCCGGCTTCATGCTCGAACTGAATGCGGATGTTCATCGGCTGGTCCTTCGGAGTTGGCGTCGGCGGTGGGCGAAGCGGCTGCGGTTGGGACCGGCGGAGCTGCCCTCGGGGCGGGGTGCCAGGACGTGCGCGACGTCTTGCGGCTTGGCGCCGACGTCCCGCAGCGAGCGGCCGGTGGGCGTGGCGTCGGGTTCATAGGCCGACGCGGCGCAGCCATTGCTGGGCGTCGTCGAGCTCATCGACGGTGGGCATCAGCTCCAGACGGGTCCAGACCTCGTTGAACCGTTCGATGCTGGGGGCCCCGGCGATGGCGGCCGCGACGAACTTCTCGCCGGCCTCCTCCGGGAGGGGGCCGGGATCGGGTGGCGGTTCCTGCTGCCCGGCGGCCGCCAGGGCGCGGCGTTGGCGTTGCCGGTCCCACTCGGTCTGGAACCGGTGGCGTACGGAGCGCCGCAGCGGATGCGGAGGCCCGGCGGGGGCGTCGGGCAGCTGGCCCAGCGCCCAGGCCGCGTGTCCGCTCATCAGGTGCTGGACGGCTCGGTTGTCGTAACGGCTGCGGCGCACGCGCAGTGCCAGGGGCAGGGCGGTGCCGCTGCTGGCGGCTATTTGTCCGTGGTGAAGGTGCACGGTGAGGATGAGCCGGCGCAGTGCCTGGGGGGAGCGCCGCAGGCCGGTGTGGTGAAGGGCCCGGGGCGCCAGGAGGGTCTGCGGTTCGTTGCCGGCGGTGGTCACCGTCATGTACTCGTACTGAAGCCACAGATGAGCGGTCATCTGCCGCAGCGTTCGGCGCAACTGGTCGGCTTCGGCCTGCTCGCGGGCGGACGGGCCCACTCCGCCGAAGCCGCGTTCGATGGCGCGCACGATGTACGCATCGACCTCGCGGCGCCAGGCCGAGGGGGTCAGCAGCCGGTAGACCGAGACCGGCGGGCGCAGCTGGGTGACGGCATCCAGGGCGGGCGCGTCCTCGTCCAGGATCTGCTGGATCCGACGGGATAGTCCTTTGTTGTACCGGGTCTCGTCCCGGGCCTCGCACTGCGTCATGCCGACTGTCCGGATGGCGGGAGGGGCATTTCCCGGTAGGGAACGACCCGGACCTGGGTGACGGGAGGCGTCGAGCTGGAGGTCCGCAGGGATATTCGGTACGCGGTCCCCGGCTCGGGGGGACTGATCCACGGGAAGCGAGGGGGCAGAGACGAGTCGGAGCTCATGTCGGCCTTTCTGTTGCTGTGGCACCAGGCCGCCGCACACACGGCTCGGCGGGCAGGGGCGACGTGTCGGCGTGCGTTGCGTGCTGCGGGGGAGGCGGAACGGCGGGGGGCTGGACGGGCTGGGGCGGCGCAGGGCTCCGGGCGGCGGTTGAGTCCGCGGCGGGATGTTGCGTTCGCCGCCGTGCTGCTGGGTCTTCGGAACGGGAGCGTTTTTTGGTGCGCGACCTGCGTGTGTGCTTCATGACGTCCGTCAGCCTGAGGAGACAGTAGATGTGGCTCTGGGAGTAGCCGGTCAGCGCGACGAGCTCCGTGACGCTGGTGCCGTTGACGTAGTGGGCCGCCAATTGCTCGGCGGCGCGTTGCTGCTCGGCGCGCGTCATCTGCTTGCCGGGCTTGGCGGGCAGCGTTTCGGACACGGATGTCCCGGGCCTGTGCTGGTCGTTGCGGGCCGACGGATCGCAGCACCTCATGGAGGCGCTGCCGCCGGGGTGGTGTACGGGGAGGCGGGTCCGCAGGCCGGGCATCTGGTGGCCCTCGATGTAGGTCCCGCGCCGGGCCGGGTCGGTGAGCGCGGCCAGGGCGGTGGTGACCCGCCGGTGCTCGGCGTGGCCGCAGATCCTGCTGAGCAGCTCGACGGGTTTGAACGAGTAGCCGGTCAGCGCCGGGTCCTGGCCGCGCTTGAGCGGCAGCGGCATCCGCAGGAACACCCGGGGCGGCAGGGCGCTGTGGAAAATGTGGTCGAGGCGGGCGCCTGCCGGTCCGGGCTGGTGTGCGGGGGGCGTCCACCAGTCGGTCAGGAGCAGGTCGCCGATGGCCAGGTCGGGTAGCCCGGTTCCCTCGCGGGCGATGGCGAGCGCTGACTCGTACGGGCTCTGGCCCGGCCGGACGTCGCCGCCCAGGAGCCGTAGATCCTCCGGACCCGACATGGAGAAGAGCAGCACCGTCTCGAGGTCCTGGGGTGTCGAGACGGTCTGCAGGAGGAGCCGGACGCCCAGGCGGTATGGCATCGGGGTCACCGGGCGTCGTCCGAGGGGAGGTCGGCCAGGCGGGTGCGGACGCGGGCGGCATCGCGGGGCGCCGTGGTCTCCAGGATGGCCAGGGCCTGTTCGTAGTGCGCGCGGGCGCGCGCGTGCCGGCCGCGGTGGTGCTCGATCTCCCCGCACATCTCCACGGCACGGCCCTGCCAGTGGGTGCCCGGGCCCGCCTGTTCGATCACGTGCAGTGCGGTGTGCAGGAGGGTCGCGCCGTCCTCGTGGGCGCCGTTCAGGGCGGTGGCGTGGCCCAGGAAGGCCAGCGCCCGGGCCGCGTCGAAAGGGTCGTTCGCCGCGATGAGGGCGCTGTGCGCCTGGGCGAAGAGGGTGGTGGCGTGCTGGTATTCGCCGCGGCGGACGGCGGCCTCGCCCAGCACGATGCGGGCGAGCGCGACGCCCCGGGGGTACCCGCAGCTCTCCCACAGGGCGATAGCACCGGTCAGGTGCCGGGCGGCTTCTTCCGCCCGGCCGGCGTCGTGGTGGCAGGCCCCGATGCCGAGCTGGGCCTGGCCCTGGTCCCGGACATCCCGGGCCGCGCAGGCGGCGCGGTAGGCGGCCTCGTACCAGGAGACGGCCTCGTCCAGGTCGCCGGCGGCGCTCAGCCCGATGGCCCCCGAGTTGAGCATCTGCCGCTCCGCCGCCGGGTGGCGGTCGGCGCGGGCCGCGGCGAGACCGATCTGGTGGGCCTTGATCCACGCCGCGTAGTGACGCCGCCGCAGGAACACCGGCCACATGGCGTCCACCAGCTGCCAGGCCGCCGCGTGCCAGCCGCGCTCGCAAGCGGCCTCGGCCAGGGCGATCAGGCCGGTCAGGCGGGAGTCCAGCCAGTCCAGTGCGCCCGCCTGCCCGGTGAACGGGGTGGGCAGGCCGAGCAGGCACACATACGTCCGCTCCAGGGTGAGCTGGCGCGGGGTGAGGAGCCGCTGCGCCGCGGTGGCGGTCGCCAGATGCCAGTCGATGACCCCGCGCAGGCTCTCCTCGCGCTCCGCGTCGCTGTCCCGCTCGCCGCGCGCGCGGGCGTGGTCGCGGGTCGGCGCGTGGAAGCGGCAGCGGCCGGGGCCGAGCTCCTCGACGAGGTTCGCCTCGATCAGCACGTCCAGCAGGTGTTCGGCCTCGGCCAGGGGCAGGGCGCAGGTGGCGGGACGGGCCGCCGAGCCGGATAGGGCTGCGTACGACTCGTCCAGCGCATGGTGCATGGTGCGTTCCCCTTCCACGGCCAGGGCCGTGATCGGGCCGCGGGCGGGCGCCGCGGCCATCGTTGCGATGCGGTAGTGACGGCGGGAGGCGAGCACGGCGCAGGCCAGGCACAGGGCCAGGGGCATCCCCGCGCAGCGCGCGGCCACCTGGCGGGCCGCCGCGTCCTCGCGGGGAGCGCGCCGGGCTGACCGGATGGGTGGGCGGGGCGGGTTCACGGCGGGGACCGCCAAGCCTGGTCCAAGGGCCGTCGCGGGAGCACCCTCCGCGGATGCGCAGCGGGGCTCTCGGAGCCCGGCCCGGGGAGGCGGTGCCGATGTCCCAGGGGGCTGATCGCCAGAGTCAGGACAGAGAAAAGGGGGAGGACCGAACCGAGGGCGGAAGCGGCCCTCGGCCCGAACTCGACAGCGCCGAACCCGGCCGCCAGCTGCGGCAGATAGCTGACCGGTGCAGCCGCCAGGGCCGCCAGGACCGTGAGCATGGTGCGGGCGGGGCCGAACCGGGCCACACACCGCGGGGCGCACAGCGCGCCGAACAGACCGCCGACGGCTCCGGCTCCGGCGCCGACTGCCGGGCCGACCGCCGAGCCGGACCAGCCAAACTCGCGCACCAGATACACGGTCACGATGGCCTGCAGACCCGCGAGCACGAACAGCGCGAAGTCCGCGCCGCGTCGCGGTCGGGGCCACGGTCAGGGCGGCACTGGCCCCGGGGCAGGTGCTGGTCATGTCGGTCCGGTCACTCGTGGGGAAGAAGGGTTGTCTGCGGCCGGGCCGTCTCACGGTGTGACGCCGGGGAAGGACCTCTTTCACGTGCCGCATTTCTTCGGACAAGGGAATATGGCAGCTGCCCGGCTGGCCGGACCGTTGTTCTCTTCCCGTGTCCGTCCCCACGCTCCCGAGCCGCCAGGAGGTATCTGGCGATGAAGCGTGGAGACGGACTGTACGGCCGCCTGCCGGAATTACCGCCGATCAGTTCCGGGAGGCGGGTCACCCCCTTTCTCTCCGGAGTTTGTGAACCGTCGAGAGGGAAAGGGAGGAGGCTGCGGGTGGCCTCGCTGGGCAACTCCACGATGAGGCGTCGATGCCTTGGTGTGGACGCGACCCCCGTACGCGCCACATCGCCCCGTCCAGCGCCGGTGAGGTGACGCTGGACGGCCGGGTCTCCGCCGAGATCGTCAGCGAAGGGGCCCCAGAACCGTCACGCTCTACTCGAAAGTGACGGCTTCGGAAGGCGTGGCCGCGCTGGGGCGTTCCCTGGGGATCGGCCTGCCCCGAATTAATATCGCAATGCTTCTGTCAGCCGCAAATCGGGAAGCGTCTTTAGCGGGTTCCCGATTGAGGGCATGCCGAAATGACGGTTCCGCCTGTAGCGGGCGGCCGGGCGATATCGGGGAACCGTCGCCGGGAATTGTTTGCTGCCCGGACCGGGCCGGCGAGAGGCGGCTCTTTCCGTCCTTTCTTTAAAGAGGGGGCTGTTGCCGAGCCGAGGTTCAGAGGAGGCAGGCGAGCGGGGGCGGCCCCGCCGGCCAGGGTGCGCCCGGGGCCGGCGGCTGCTGAACGGGCCGATATCCTCGCCGCAGCAGTCAGTGCCTCGGTCTCCCGGCTCTCGGAGAGGGCCGGGAAGCCGCCTGGTGTCCTTCCCGCTGATCAGGTTTTGAGGCTGTAGAAGCGGATCGGGGTGTTCGCCCTGAAACCGATGCGCGGGTACATCGGTGCCCCGGCCTCGGTGGCGTGCAGGGTGGCGCGGGTCAGGCCGGTGGCCCTGGCGCCTTCACACAGGGCTCTGCGGGTGACGGCCTCTCCGTAGCCGCGGCGCTGCCACTGCGGGTCGGTGGCGACGAAAGAGACGAAGAGCCGATTCTCAGCGGCGGATGTGGCGGCGCACGCCACCGGGACGCCGTCGCGCAGGGCCAGGTAGGCGTACATCTCCGTCGTCCAGAGCACGGACCCGACCAGGCCGCCGCGGCAGTCCTCGACGGGCAGCCCGTAGGCGCCGGCCTGGAGGTCCGCGTACGCCTGCAAGTGCTCGTCGGTGCTCACGCGTACGAACGTGAGGTCGGGGTGGTGCGGTTCGGGGAGCGGGAGGATGCCGCCGGCCATGCCCGTACCGCCGAAGGCGTACTGCAACCCGGCCAGTTCGGCCGCCACCGTGAGCCCGGAGCGGGTGTCGACGGCGAGGAGATCTTCGAAGACCCACAAGAGACCCGGCTGCTTCTTCGCGCGCATGATGTCAGCCGCTTCGTCCAGGCGCCGCCGCATACGGGGCGCTGTCACCTCTTTTTCGGTCAGGGTGATGCAGTTCCAGAAGGAGAAGCGGGAGTCGGCCCAACGGACCGCGAGGCCGGGCAGATCGCGGATGTCCGCGTTCGCATCATGGTCGAGGACCATGGCCCGCCAGGCGACGACGAGTTGCTCCATCGATTCGACGGATTCCGTATGAGGGGTGAGCGGCATCAGATGATTCCTTCGAATTCGTCTTCGTCGACGCGGACTGCCTCCTGGCCGGAGTGGCGCGCGAGATAGGAGCCGCGTCCGAAGCGCCACCACACGGCGGCCAGGCCGAAGGCCACCGCCGTCGCGATGGGCGTGTAGTTGAAAGTGCTGACGGTGATGGGGCTGGTCTGCGGGAGCATGAACATCACCGTCACCCCGGCCGCCCACGCGACCGCGGTCCAGCCGATCGGCTTGCTCCAGCGGCCGAGGCTCCAGGTCCCGGGCGTCCACTTGTCGGGGTGGATCAGGCGCAGCAACACGGGGATGGCGTAGGCGCTGGTGAAGCCGACGACGGAAATGGCGGTGATGGCGGCGAAGGCCGTGGGGGAGAACAGGGCCGGCAGGGCGAGCACGAAGGCGACTGTGACGGCGAGCCAGACGGCATGGGCGGGGATGTCGCGGCGGCTGGTCTTCTCCCAGCGGGCCGATCCCGGCAGGGCGCCGCCCCGGGAGAAGGCCATGATCATGCGGCTGGCGGAGGTGGTGACCGTGTACCCGCACAGAAACTGGGCCCCGATGATCACCAACAGCAGAATCTTGGCTGTGGCCATGCCCAGCGCGTCGTGGAGGATCTGCGGGACGGGGCCGTTGGGGCTGCTCAGCGTGGCGGCGGGGTCCTGGATCGCGAAGATCATGGCGGCCAGCAGGATGCCGCCGGCGATCCAGCAGATCGCCACCGACCGGACCACGCCCAGGGGCGTGGCGACGGAGGCGTTCTTGGTCTCCTCGGCCAGGTGGACGGGGGTGTCGTAGCCGGCCAGTGCGAAGCACGGCAACAGCATGCCCAACGACACCACGTACACCTGGTTCGCCCAGCCGGTGTTGTTGGTGAACTCGCCGAATGCGAAGGCGGTGCTCTGATGGTGGGAGGGGATGAAGACCAGGGCGCCGATGATGACAACCGCGCCGAGCAAGTGCCACCCGGCGCTCACGGAGTTCAGGGTGTTCATCAGGTTGGCGCTGAACAAGTTCATGAGCGCGTGCAGCAGGAGGATGACCCCGCACAGAGCCATCAGGGCCCTGGGGGAGAGGGTGATGCCCCACTGCCAGTTCGCCCAGGCGGCGGCGAAAGTACCGATTCCGTAGTCCTGGGCCGCTATGCCGGCCAGCAGGCCCAGGAGGTTGAGCCAGCCGGTGTACCAGCCCCAGCGATCACCGCCGAGGTTTTTGGCCATGAGATACAAGCCGCCGCTGCTGGGGAACCGGGAGGCGATTTCCGCCAGCGCCGCTGCCAGGCACAGCACCAGCGGCCCGATCGCGAGCCACCCCCACAGCACCACAGAGGGACCCCCGCTGTTCAGCCCGAAGCCAAAGAGCAACAAGGTGCCGGACATGATGGAGATGGTCCCCACACCGGCGTAGGTGCTGCCGGATGTGTTCATGCGGCGGTGCAGGGTCTGTTTGATACCGAGTTCCCGGAGCAGGCGCTCGTCGTCCAGCGACTCGGGCCGCTGTTGTGCATGTGCTGAGTTGCGCATTGTGTCTCCCCACAGAAAGCAGAAACAGAGAGCTGGGACGTCCGCTCGACGGCGAGCTGCGGCGGCGGTGATCGCCCCTGGGGCGGGCAGGAGCTCACGGCCGGTAACCCCCGGGCGACGGCGGACGCCGGCGCTTGAGGCAGGCACGGCGCTTCTTCTCGAAGTCCTCCAGCCATCGGTCCGGGTGCCGTGCCACGTGCCGCCAGGGGTCCGGGGTGGCGTAGTCCCCGATGATCCGGAAGACGGCTCCGGCCTCCTCGTCGAAATCGCCCGCCGCCAGAGCAAATGCGAGGTAGTTCAAGTCGGTCAGGGAACTGGTTTTCAGGTTGCAGTGGCTGAACCAGAGCTCGAAGGCCCGGCGGACCACCGGCCGCACGGTGTCGCTGGACCACCACTGACTCGGCATGCTGCGGCCGCGGTCCCGCTGCTCCCGGTAGTCCTCCACGTGGGCGTACAAGGGCAGCAGGTACAGGGGCGAGCCGCGCGGCACCGTGTAGGTCGCCCAGTGCGCGAAGTCCAGACGGACCGCCTTCGTGGTGGTATGGGGCGGTATCGGGCCGGCCTGCAGCACCCGGGACATGCGGTGCCCGGCTTCGCGGCAGAGTTCGTCTCGCCGATGCGCCTCCTTCCGCAGCCCCCACGGCCCATGGGGCAGATCGAACTCCAGCTCGGGCGGTGCTTCGTGGTACTCCGGGAAGCGCCCTGTGCGGTCCGTCTCGGCCAGAGCCAGAAGGCAGATGGGGACCACCGGGTCGTAGGGATGAGCCGCGTCGGCCCGTCTGCACGCTTCCCGCGCCCGGTCCACCAATTCCTCCAGGATCCGAGCCTGTTCAGGGGTCTCTGGGCTTCCTTCGCGGTGGGCTTTCAGGGCCTGTTCGGTGAGGACTCTGGCATGCATCACACCGGCCGCGACGTTCGGCTTCTCCTTCAGCCACAGGCTGACGACGTTGTTTTTGGCCGCTTGCGTGGCCAGCACCTGGGTCCGTGTGGTCCATTGCGACCACGTCCGTGTCTCGGCCAGCACCTGATCCATCGTCCGCCAGTGCCCTGCCTTCACCTCCAGTACTGCCTGGTAGAGGGCAAGGTCGCGGCCGGCCGGATGTGCTGTCTCCATCAGCGCTGCCCCCACGTGGCCGTATACGGGGCGCAGCGCGCGGGGCTCTGCCGTGAGCGGCACGGCCCCGCGTGAGTATCCGCATCGCCTGCCGCAGCGGGGCCGGCCAGCTCGGCGCTGCGCCGGATTCGGCGGGCCCGGACGCCAGTCATGAGCCCGTCCTCGTGGACGCGGGGGTGCTGAGGAGGGCCTGGCTGTCCGTGTCGGTGGTGGTCATGGGGTCTCCGGAGCGCTGTGAGACGCCGGAGGAGGCGTCGTCTTCCGTTGCGGCGCAGACAACGGGCGCGCGGATGCCGCCCAGGTGGTGAACGACGGTTGCCCAGCGCTGCGGTTGGGCGGGTAAGCGGTGTCGTCGAGGGGAGGCATCACGGGGTCTCCAGGACGCGTCGGCGCGCCGGGTTGTGGCGGATTTTCTCCGCCTCGGCAGGGCGTACGAGCGAGAGAAAGGCGTGGCGGCCGAGGTCCGCGGAGAGCGTGCCCCCGGTGAACTCCGCTCGTCGACGGTGCAGAAAGTGACGGGCCAAGGTGGTGGCGCCGACGCCGGGCGGGCCGCTGATCACCACTACGCGTGTCGCCCCCGATTCCATGTCCGCCAGCGCGTCCAGTCTCTGGAGGTCATCGTCACGACCGCTGAGGACCGAGAGCGCTGGGAGCAGCTGCTGCGGCACACGGCGCGGCAGGGGCGGGAGGTCTTGGGAGTCGGGGGTGCTGAGGGGGGCCTGGCTGTTCGGACCGGTGGTGGTCATGGAGTCTCCGGAGCGCTGCTCGGAGGTGCGGTGTCCACCGGAGGATGGGACCAGTACATGGCATACCTTGTCGGTGATCATCGTGACGGCTCGTTGCGGACCGGGCCGGGCCGCAACGCGAGACGAATTGCCCTCCGACGCCGTGGCGTACGAGCCCGGAGGAGGCGGCCGATCTGGTGCTGTCTGGACCGGACGGGCCTCAGAG
>NZ_JBHVHQ010000107.1:0-15069 GCF_042800135.1 Streptomyces sp. NPDC057654
GGCGAGGACGGAGGCGGCGGGCCGGGCCCGCCGCCGCTTTCTTAAACCCCACAAGGTTCCTCCGTATGGGCTGCGGTTGCGGAACCAATCTTCGGTACGGGCTCGACCGCTGTCGATCATGCCTGTGCCACCATGTGCCGCCTCAGCGGCGGTACGGACCGCCCACATCCCACGCCTGGTGGAGGGCGTCGGCGAAGGACCCCGCGATGAGTTGTTCGCCGTGGGGGTTGGGGTGGGTGCCGTCGTAGGTGTCGCGGGCGAGGTCGTAGGACGGCGGCGCGGAAGCCAGGAGAAGAGGGGATGCGGGGGTGGAGAGGTCGGCGACGGCTTTCGCCAGGAGCTCGTTGAAGCGCTCGCACTCGGCGGCGAACGGGGGGTCCGTCAGGGCGCGGGTGTTGGGGATGACGGGCAGCAGTACGGCGCGCAGCCGCGGGTTGGCCGCGCGGGCCTCCGCGAGGAAGCGGCGGACGTTGGCCGCCGTGTCGTCCGCGTGCGTGTAGAAGCCCAGGTCGATCAGGCCGAGCGCCACCAGCAGCGTGTCGGCGCGGGCGGCCCGTACCGCGTCGCCGACGACCGGCGCCATGTGCAGCCAGCCCTCGCCCCAGCCCGCGAGGTGCGCCCGTGCGGAGTGCGGGAACGCCGGGTCGGCGTAGTCCTGGGAGACGGGGGCGTCGGCCGTCGCGTCGTACAGGCCGGTGCGCGGGCCGACGATCTCGTACGGGGCTCCGTACGGGGCGCCGTACGCGGCCTCCAGGTGCTGCCAAATGCGGTACCGCCAGGTGAAGTCACCGGCGGCGCCGATGGTCTGCGAGTCGCCGACGAACATGATGCGCACGGTCGTGTTGTCGTCTCTTCGTCTCGTTGTCTCGTCGTCGGGGGCACGCGTACGGGCCCCCGGCGCGCTGCCGGAGGCCCGTATCCGCTGCGGCTACAGATGTAGCTGCGGCTACAGCTTGTCGATCACGTAGTCGATGCACGCCGTCAGCGCCTCGACGTCCGCCGGGTCGACCGCCGGGAACATCGCGACGCGCAGCTGGTTGCGGCCCAGCTTGCGGTACGGCTCGGTGTCGACGATGCCGTTGGCGCGCAGTGCCTTGGCGACGGCCGCCGCGTCCACGGACTCGTCGAAGTCGATGGTGCCGATGACCTGGGAGCGCTGGGCCGGGTCCGTGACGAACGGCGTCGCGTGGGCGGACTGCTCCGCCCAGCCGTACAGCCGCGACGAGGAGTCGGCCGTCCGCTTCACGGCCCAGTCCAGGCCACCCTGCCCGTTCAGCCACTTCAGCTGCTCGTTGAGGAGGAAGAGGGTCGACAGCGCCGGGGTGTTGTACGTCTGGTTCTTGAGGGAGTTGTCGATCGCCGTCGGCAGCGAGAAGAACTCCGGTACGTGCCGGCCGGACGCGTGCACGCGCGCCGCGCGCTCCAGGGCGGCGGGCGAGAACGCCGCCAGCCACAGGCCGCCGTCGGCGGCGAAGGACTTCTGCGGCGCGAAGTAGTAGACGTCCGTCTCGGCGATGTCCACGGGCAGGCCGCCCGCGCCGGACGTCGCGTCCACCAGGACGAGGGAGCCCGCGTCGGCCCCCGCGACCCGCTTGATCGGCGCGGCGACGCCGGTCGAGGTCTCGTTGTGGGTGAGGGCGTAGACGTCCACGCCCGCCTCGGCGGCCGGCTCCGGGTGAGTGCCGGGCTCCGAGCTGATCACGGTCGGCTCGGCCAGCCAGGGGGCGAGCTTCGCGGCCTTCGCGAACTTCGACGAGAACTCGCCGAAGGTGAGGTGCTGCGACTTGTTCTCGATCAGCCCGTGGGTCGCGATGTCCCAGAAGGCGGTGGAACCGCCGTTGCCCAGGACGACCTCGTACCCCTCGGGCAGGGAGAAGAGGTCGCGCACGCCGTCACGCACCTTGCCGACCAGGTTCTTGACCGGGGCCTGGCGGTGCGACGTGCCCATCAGTGAGGTTCCGGTGGCGGCAAGGGCGCTGAGCGCCTCCGTACGCACCTTGGACGGGCCAGCGCCGAAACGACCGTCGGCGGGCTTGATGTCAGCGGGAATCTGGATCTCGGCCACGGGCGAAGCGTAATCCGTCCGGGGGCGGGGACGGGCGGGAGGTCCATCTCCCGAGACGGATTCGTCCGGTGTGCGACGTGCTCGTGGTGAGGAGGCCGATGGGTGGGAAGGCTGAGGACCATGAGTTCCACAGGTTCGAGGGATGCCATGGATTCGACGGGGTCGCGACGTGCGGAGGAAGCCGCTGCCCTGCAACGAGCGCTGCGCGCCGCCGTACGCGGGGACGTCTCCTTCGACGCGGCGAGCCGCGCGCTGGTGACCATGGACGCCTCGAACTACCGGCGGGTGCCGGTCGGCGTCGTGGCGCCGCGCGATGCCGACGACGTGGCCGCGGCGCTGGCCGTGTGCCGGGCCCACGGGGCGCCCGTCGTGCCGCGCGGCGGCGGCACGTCCATCGCCCGGCAGGCGACCGGCGTCGGCGTCGTTCTCGACTTCACGCGGCACATGCGCGAGATCGTCGCGCTGGACGCGGAGGCGCGTACCGCCGTCGTGCAGCCCGGCGTGATCCTGGACGACCTGCGGGCGGCGGCGGGCGCGCACGGGCTGACGTTCGGCCCGGACCCCTCCACGCACAGCCGCTGCACGCTCGGCGGCATGATCGGCAACAACTCCTGCGGCTCCCACTCGGTGGCCTGGGGCACCACCGCCGACAACGTCCACGAACTGGACGTACGCACCTACGGCGGCGAGCGGCTGCGCCTCGGCCAGGGGCTGGACGACCTCCCGCCGCGCCTGCGCGACGGGCTGCGGGACCTGGTGGACGGGGACCTGGCCCGGCTGCGTACGGGCTTCCCCGAGCTGCCGCGCCGCATCTCCGGCTACGCGCTCGACGAGCTGCTGCCGGAGAAGCGCGCCGACGTCGCGCGCGCGTTCACGGGTTCCGAGGGCACGCTCGGCGTACTGACGGAGGCGACCGTCCGGCTGGTCGAGGCGCCGCGGGCGCGGGCCCTCGCGGTTCTCGGCTACCCGGACGAGAGCGCGGCGGCGGAGGCGGCGGCGGGGCTGCTGCCGTACGGGCCGCTGACCGTCGAGGGCATGGCCGCGGACCTCGTACGGGACGCGGCGGGGCTGCCGGGCGGCGGGGCGTGGCTGTTCGTGGAGGTCGGCGGGGAGTCCCCGGCCGCGGCGCGGGCGCACGCCGACGCGCTCGTACGGGCCGCCGACGGCACCGTCGACCGCCTGGTCGTCACCGACCCCGCCGCGCAGCGCGCCCTGTGGCGCGTCCGCGAGGACGCGAGCGGCACGGCGACGCGGATGCCCGACGGGAGCGAGGCGTGGCCCGGCTGGGAGGACTGCGCGGTGCCGCCCGCGCGGCTCGGCGCGTACCTGCGGGACTTCCGCGCGCTGCTCCGCGAGCACGGCCTGCGCGGCACGCCGTACGGGCACTTCGGCGACGGCTGCATTCACGTCCGTATCGACTTCGACCTGCTGAGCGCGGAGGGCGTACGGCGGTTCCGGGGGTTCTCGGAGGCGCTGGGCGCGCTGGTCGTCGCGCACGGCGGCTCGCTCTCCGGCGAACACGGCGACGGGATGGCGCGGGCCGAGCTGCTGCCCAGGATGTACGGGCCCGAGATGGTCCGGCTCTTCGAACGCTTCAAGGACCTGTGGGACCCGGACGGCGGCATGAACCCGCGGGTCCTGGCCCGCCCGGCGCGACTGGACGAGAACCTGCGCTTCGAGGTGCTGCCGAGGCGGCCGGTGGATGTGGAGTTCGGCTATCCGCAGGACGGCGGGGATTTCGGGGCGGCAGTGCGCAGGTGCGTAGGGGTGGCGAAGTGCCGTAACACATCGGCTGGTTCGGATGTGATGTGCCCGTCCTTCCGCGCGACGGGGGAGGAACGGCACTCGACGCGGGGCCGGGCCAGGCTGCTGCACGAGATGCTGGCGGGCGAGGTCGTCACGGACGGCTGGCGGTCGGAGGAGGTACGGGACGCCCTGGACCTGTGCCTGTCCTGCAAGGGGTGCCGCAGCGACTGCCCGGTGGGCGTGGACATGGCCACGTACAAGGCGGAGTTCCTCCACCACCACTACGCGGGGCGGCTGCGGCCGGCCGCGCACTACGCGATGGGCCGGCTGCCGCTGTGGCTGCGGGGGACGGCGGCGCTGCGGCTGACGGGGGCGGCGAATGCGGCGGCGGGGGTGGGGCCGTTGGCGGCGCTGGCGAAGAGGGCGGGGGGCATCGCGCCGGAGCGCACAATTCCGAACCTGGCGGGGGAGCCGTTCACAAGGTGGTGGCGGAAGAGGGCCCGGGTGTCCGGTGAGGGCCAAACGGTGATCCTCTGGCCGGACACGTTCACCAACTACTTGACGCCGTCGGTGGGCCGGTCCGCCGTCGCGGTACTGGAGGCGGCGGGGCTGCGGGTGGTGGTGCCGCCGCGCCCCGTGTGCTGCGGCCTCACCTGGGTCACGACCGGCCAACTCGACGGCGCCCGCCGCGTCATGCGCCGCACCCTGCGCACCCTGGCCCCCGCACTGACCGCCGGCACCCCGGTCATCGGCCTCGAACCGAGCTGCACAGCCTCCCTCCGCACCGACCTCCCCGAACTCCTCGGCACAGAAGCCTCCCGCCCCGCCGCCGCCCGCCTGGCGGCTTCGGTACGAACCTTCGCCGAGGCCCTGGAGGAGTACGCCCCCGACTGGACCCCACCGCACATCGACCGCCCGGTAGCCGGCCAGACCCACTGCCACCAGCACGCGGTACTGGGCGACGGCCCGGACCGCCGCCTGCGCGAACGGGCGGGTTTGGTAGGTGAATTGAGTGGAGGATGCTGCGGCCTGGCCGGAAACTTCGGCTTCGAACGCGACCACTTCGCCGTCTCCGCCGCCTGCGCGGAGGAGCAACTGCTGCCGTCGGTGCGGGGGGCGGCGGAAGGGGCTGAGGTCCTGGCGGACGGATTCTCCTGCCGCACGCAACTGGGGCAGCTGGGGGGCGTGCGAGGGCGGCATTTGGCTGAGGTGTTGGCGGAGGGGCTGGAATAACCGGGGGCGCGTGGGGAGTAGGGGCGTGTTCCGGCAGAGGGCTGTTGGTGCGCCAGGCCAATTCGGCCCCCGAATGGACGGAAACCGCATGGCCCACGTCGACGGTGCTCAGCGGTAGTCACCTCTGGCTTTCGACAGGGCGCATGACCCCTCCGATCCGTCCTCGGACCCGGTCGACAAGGTCGAGCGTGACGACAGCTTTCTCTGTATCGCCGGTCTGGCGATACAGATCGGAGGCGAGTTCCAGGTTTTCCAGAGCCTCGGTGTTGCAGCCCTGGCCAAGAAGTGCAAATGCCAGATTTATGAGCTCGGAAGCCACACTGTGATCGTCCTTGCTCTCCAGGAATGCCTCCAAAGCGAGGGTATGAAGTCGCATGGCCTTGGTCCACTTGCCCTGCTCTTGGCGTGCGAGGCCTATGTTGCCCAATACAGCCCCTTCACCACGGCGGTCTCTCAGACGCCGGTAGATGCCCAGTGCTTCCTGCTGTGCGGTGAGAGCCGCCTCGAAGTCTCCGGCAGCGGTCAGCGCGACAGCGAAGTTGGACAGCTCGACTGCCCTCTCATGGGGTAGGAGCAGAGCGTCGGGCATGTCGAGCGCGCGTTGGTGCAGTTCGACGGCTCGTCCCGCCTTCCCACTGTCGCGCTTCGCTTTGGCCAGGCCGCCCAGAGCCTGAGCGTAACCACGCAAGTCCCCCTGCTTCCGGAAGACCTTCGCGGCTTTTCGGAAGGCACGGGAAGCCTCCTCCGTGCGACCCAGCTCAATCAGCGTCTCGCCTGTGTTGCTCAGAGCACCCGCTATCCCTACCTGGTGACCGGCTCGCTTGAACATCTGCGCGGCTTCTGTGTGGGCTGCCACGGCCTGTTCGAACTTCCGCTGTTCGTGGAGAGAAAGCCCGAGATTGTTCAGCGCACCGGCCAAGGCCCGGCGCTTCTTCAGACTCCGGCATATTTTGATGGCTCTGTGGTGTGCACGAACGGACTTGCGGAGCTTGCGTACGTCCCGAAGCACCACACCGAGGGAACTGTGCAGAGCTGCCTCGCGAAAACGGTCCTTGCTCCTTCGGCTCGACCGAATACCCGCAGACAGCACCAGCACGGCATCCTCCAGGTACCGCATCTCCATCAGGAAGTTCGATACGGGCATCGCCAAGGCCAGGCACGTCAGATCGTCTTTAGCGTCATAGGCCCAGAGGGCAGCTGCGACCAGGGTGTGCCGCTCGGCCTCCAGCCACTGCAGCGCCTCGGCCCGACTCGTGAAGGCAGACTCCGCTGCAGGGCCCGATTCCGTGGAGTGAAAGAGCCTTTCGCACGCCAGGGTGGCCATCTTGCGGAAGTGGATGAGCAGACGCATGAGGCCTTCGCCCCAGCAGTCATTGCCCGACCTGAGTTGCTTCCGAGAATAGAGGCGAACGAGACTGTGCTGCTGCCAGCGACCGTACGGATCTCGTGGCTCGACCAGGTGTCGGCGGGCTAAGTCCAACAGGAGGTGTTCGGTCTCCTCGACGCTTTCGCCGTACAACTCGGCCATGGCCTCTGTGGAGAAGTCGGGCCCGGGATGCAGCGACATCAGCCTGAAGAGTTTGGTCTGGCCCTTGGTGAGCCTTCGGTAGGACAGTTCGAAGGCTGCGGTCACTGCGTGTTTCTCCCTGCTCAGCACTGAAAGCCTGGAGTGCGTGTCCTCGAGGTTCCGGCGGATGTGAGACAGGGGCCGGGCCGGCACATCCACGAGCAGGGAAGCCAGGATGCGCAGGGCCAGCGGCAGACCGCCACACAGTGAGACGAGCCGGTGCGCCTCGTCCGTCTCGGTCGCCACCCGCGAGTCCGAGGGCAGAGCCGTGCGGAGAGTGTCGTCCAGCAGCCCCCGCCCCTCGTCAGTGGACAGCTCCCGCAAAGTAAGCGCCAGAGCGTCCAGCTCCGCCAAAGAGTGCCGTGAGGACACGAGCGTGGCCGTGCTCCCGTCACTCGGCAGGAGATGGCGGATCTTGCCAGTGGCCGGTACGTCGTCCAGGACGACCAGGACCCGTTGTCCGGCATCAGCGAGTGCGTTCAGCGCGGATCGGTAGATGCGTGAGCGTTCCTCGAGTCCAGGCGGAATGTGTTCCGGGGGGATGCCGAGTGCCCGCAGCAGAGTGCTGAGCGCTCGCTTCGGTGACACCTTGCGCCCCGCGTCGTAGCCATGCAGGTCCACGAAGAGAACGCCGCCGGGGAACCAACCGTCTTCCCGCAGTGACCGGTGAGCGGCCTGGAGCATGAGTTCTGTCTTGCCCGTCCCGCTGAGCCCGGTCACTACCACGGTGCTGGTCGTCTCGTTCGGCGCGGTCGGTGCCAATGCGGCGAGGATCTGTTTCATCTGAGTATGGCGGCCCGCGAAGGTGGCCGACCTCTGAGGAAGTCCGGCGAGAGCGGGGGCCGGGCGGTCCGGAAGCGTCAGGTTGATGGTCCGCCCCTGGACGACAACGTCGAAGAAGACTCCTCCGCTGATGCGGTTCTCGGTCCTGCCCGTCATTTCCCATCCTGCCGGTGCCGGGCGACAGCTCTTTTGAAGGCGAGTACCTCGGCGGTGGTGTGGAGGCTCATGTTTTCCTCGGTGACCACGTACCCGACCTCGCGCCAGGCGTGGAGAAACGCGGGGTCGATGCCTATCTCGTCCGCGTGCTCAGCCATGTCCAGCAGCATGCCGTCGAAGTACTCCTTGGAAAGAGGGGCGGGTTCGTCGGCGTCGGGATCGAAGAACAGCGGATCCTCCGACCGCGGCTCGCGGCCGAATTTCTCTCTGAAGGCGTCCAGCTGGCTATCGATGGCTTCCTTCAGCTCTTGTCCGAACGGGTTGGCAGTGGAGAACTGCACCACGGAACTGCCATCCGCGTTCCAGAGGCGCTCGACGGGGCGGTCCATCTGCCAGCTCCTGGCCGTTGGCCCACCGGACTTCTTGCGGATCTTCTGCGACACCGCCTTGCGCACGGCCTCACGCCGCTCGGCCCATTGCTCGTCGGATTCCTCGTTCGTATTGCTCGTGCCGTCGGCGACGTCCGCCTCCTCAGGATCGTCGGTGTTTCCCCGAGCGGTGGCACTCAGGCGCATTCTGGTGTGCATGCCCACCCAGTCCAACAGGTCTGGGGTGATCACCCCGTCCATCGTGGGAACTTCGGAAATGCCCAGCTCGAAGGCCAGGCGCGGCAGGCCGAGACCGGGAGAACTGGTCCACAACAGGGCATCCGAGGGGAGCGGATCGGTGAACGCGGGCACAGCGAAGAGGTGTCCGAGGACGTCGGCGACGGACATGCCCAACTCAGGAGCGACAAGGAGGATGTCGACCACTTTCACCAGCGTCGATGTCTCGTCCAGGGCAAGAGCCCATGCCGTGGCGTGTTCGAGCGAGTCCTCCAACTGTTCGCCGGGCTTCGCCATGAGCGCCGTGTACAAGGCCGGTAGCAGCAGCACGGATTCGTCTTTCACCAGCAGCCCTGCGTCATGGAACCGGCGTAGCCCATCGCGGAGAATGCGCAGAGGCGTGTCATTCGCCCAGGAGCTGTCGTCCGTGGTCTTCCAGAACCGCTTGACCTGCCGCTTCGCATCCTCCGGTGGCTCGGGTAACCGTAGGTCCAAAGGCGGCCCGCATGCTGCGCGGCAGTCCTGGAGGGCCACCTCGGGCATCAGGCGCCGAGGCAGGCGGCGGCCATCGAGCCCGGCCGCTTCCAGCCGTCCTATGAGCGCGAGCATTAGTTCCCTGTCGTCCACCGGAAGTTTCAGATCCGCGCTGGCCGAGACCGCCTCGCGGACGAAGCGCAGGATGCCTTTGCCGTGCACGGTGCCGCGCAGTAGGCGCAGCCATGCGTCACGCACGTTGGCGAACTCGAACTCGTCGCTGCATGTCTTGGGAAAGAAAGTTCCTAGAAACAGTGTGTCCAGCGGGTCGATCTCCTCGTACCAGTACGGAGTGGTCCCCTCCTCCTGGGCCCGCCATAGTGCCATGTAGCCGACGGCGTAGGCGGCCGCGAGGCTGGGCCTATCTGGTGTGTTGGAGCGCAACAGGCGTGCGATTGCTTCCTCGCCGAGTGTTCGAGGGTCGCTATCGCCCACGGCTCCGGTTGGGGCGGTTGTGGCGGCTCTCCGCGCCCGCTGTTCTTGTCTCTTCCTCGATGCTTTGCCCACGATGTCTTCTCCTCCCAGGTGCCAGGATGGCCCATCGCGCCGCACTCGATCGCAGCGTTCCAGGAAACTTCGACAAGCGGGTTGAGCCCCGTGGGTTAAGAGCGGTGGCCTTGCCTCGGGCTTCTCCCGCCTGGCGAACGTCCGGACGCTCAGGTAGGTGCACCGCACTCGATCGCCTCGACGAAGGAATCACCATTCGCAGCGAGTTCTACGCTTCCGCCCTCTGGCTCCAGTGCCCCGAGCAGGTCCTCGACGCCACTTCGATATCGCCTTGCCGACCAGGTTCTCCCCGCTCACCTGAGGGCCGGTGTTGCGGGAACGCCCTCCCCCGCGGCCATTGACCGGCGAGGAGAGCGTGGACCCGCTGTCGGTACGGTGCGCTGCGCTGCGGCGCGGATGTCTGCCCGGGGTCCGGCTCGATCAGCTCGCCGGGCGGGCCGGTTCGCTCCGTCTGTTGGGCGGGGGCTCTTGCCCTTCGGGCACGTCGTCGTCCTCGTACGCGCCGGATTCCTCGGCGTCGAGTTCGTACGCTTCGAGCCGCTCGCCCCGGCTCTCGGCGACACGCAGCACGTCGCCCAGCGACTCGCGCAGTCGGTTCGCCAAGAAGCGCAGTTCCCCGGCCCCCGCCTTGACGTCGTCGAGCAGTTCCGGAGCGTGATCGAGCAGTTCTGCCGCCATGCCCAGCTGAATTGTTTCGATCATGTCCGCCTTCTTGCTCAGGGGGCTGTCCTTGCTCGGGGCCAAGTAGCACCGATTGCCCTCCGGGCCGCGCCACGGAAGGAGGCGCAAGCGGGTTGTCGACATCATCGCCTCGGCCCCCTGTCGTACGGGTCGGTCATGTGACGGGCTCTCGTCTCGAGGGAGACCTGAAAGCGGAACGGCGGCATGTTGGGGTTCCTCGCAGCGGTCGGGGCGTGCCCCGGACAGTCGCCCGGTCGCGGGGCCTGGCGTGAAGACCCTCGCGTGGCACGGCCGTCTCTCCCATCCCGTGGCCCTATATCGGTGCCCTATATTCGAGGAATGGGGGAGTCCCGCCTCGATTTGTGGTCCCACCCGCGGCTGTCCGCGGCGCTCGCCGGTCAGGACTGGGGTGAGGTCTTCCGCACCTACCGGAAGCTCACCGGACTGAGTCAGACGAAGCTCGGCGAGCGGGTCGGCCTCGCTCAGCCCGATGTCTCCGACGTCGAGCGGGGGCGGCGGCGTGTGACCTCGATCGAGGTGCGGCAGCGCATCGTGGCGGGGCTCGGAGCGCCCGCACATCACCTTCGCGTACCGGCGCCGGGTGAGCCGAACTCTCCCGTGTCCGCTCTCGCGCTCCCCGGGCCCGGGCCGGACGAGGACCTGCTCGCCCGTGTGACCAGCGCGGCCGAGGCCCGTACCCGCGTGGACGCGGCCACCCTCGACTGGCTGGACCGGCTGCTGGCGGAGCACCGCCGTGCCGAAGACGTCATCGGGGCACGCCCACTCGTGGACGTGATGCGCCGACAGCTCAGGACCGTCGTCGCCCTGTACGCGGGTGCGCGGGGCCCGCTCGCGGACCGCGTCGTACGGCTGGCCGCCGAGCATGCCCAGTTCCTCGCCTGGATGGCGCAGGACCAGGCGCAGACCGCCGCCGCGCTCGCCTGGTACGACCGGTCGCACGAGTGGGCCCTGGAGGCCAAAGACGTCGACATGGCCGCGACGACACTCAGTATGAAGGCCCATATGAGCTGGTCGGGAGGGCGCGGCAGCCGATGCGTACGGCTTGCCGAGGCGGCCCGGTGGTCGGCTCCGGGCACCTCTCTCGGGGTCCAGGGCATGGCCGCGCAGATGGCCGCACGAGGGCACGCCCTCGATGGTGCCGCCGATGACGCCCACCGCCTCCTCGACGAAGCACAGAGCCTCATCGGCCGGGCGGCGGAGCGTCCCGAGGACGAACCCGTCTGGATGTACTTCTACGGCGAAACCTGGTTCGCGCTGCAACGCGGCATGGCCTCGCTCCACCTGCGGGAGTGGCACGCCGCCGTCGACCAGTTGGCATCCGGCCTCGATGCCCTGCCGGACGAATACCGGCGGGACAAGACCTGGTACCGAGCCTGCCTGGCGCACGCCCTCGCAGGCGCCGGCGAGTCGGCGCAGTCGGTCACCGTGGCCACCGCGAGCGTCCGCGACGCCGCGGCGGTCGGGCGGCCGCACTCCTGGAACGAACTGCACAGGGCGGCGGCGCTTCTCATGCGGCGATCGCCGTCGCATGGGCGCCAAGTGGTGTCGGCGCTCCGTGAGTTCGACTGATTCGGCTGATTCGACCGAGCGGTGCGGGGCGGGTCCCGCGCGGGGGTTTCAAAGGGTTCTAAGGGAGACTTGGCGGGCGAGGGTCAGCAGGGCTGGGATCGCTGGGTGGCCGGGGGTGTCGCGCCAGGCCAGGGAGAGGGGGAGTTCCGGGGCGTCGGTCAGGGGGATGTAGGTGACGTCCGGGTGCTGGTGCATGACCGCCGTGGCCGAGGTGGTCACCCCCACCGCCCGTCGGGCGGAGATGGCGGCGAGCCAGTCGTCGTTGTTGGCGACGGTGACCGTGGCGGTGGGGCGGTGGCCCGGGGGCCAGAGGCCGAGGGTGGTGCTGCCGGCGACGGTGTTGAGGGCTACGGGGTGGTCGGCCAGGTCGGCGAGGGTGAGTTCGGGGCGGGTGGCCAGCGGGTCGGCGGTGGGGACGGCGGCCAGGCGGGGTTCGGTGAGGATGACCTCCGTGACCAGGCCGGGCGCCCGGATCTCGCCCCGGAGGAGGGCTACGTCCACGGCGCCGCGTGCCAGGCCCGCCGTACGGTCGTCGATGCGCAGGAATTCGAGCGGCGTCTCGGGGTGGGCGCGGGCCCATGCCAGGAGCAGCGGCGTCGTGTACGCGCCGAACGCCGACCACGCGTGGCCGAGCCGCAGCGGCCATGGGCGCAGCCGGCCGACGTCGACCGCGTCGTCGAAGGCGGCCACCGCCGCCGCGGCCTTGGCGCGGAAGGCGTGACCCGCCTCGGTCAGTTCGAGGTGGTGGGTGGAGCGGTCCACGAGCCGGGTGCCCAGTTCGGTCTCCAGGCGGCGCAGGGTGCGGGAGACGGCGGGCTGGGTGAGGTGCAGGCCGGTGGCGGCGCGGGTGACGCTGCCCGCCTCGGCGATGGCGAGGAAGCACCGGAGGTGACGCAGCTCGATGGTCATGTCCACGGAGCATAAGGGCAGGGAAATAGGCATTTCACGCAGCGCCGGGGGATATCTAGCGTGGGGTGCATGAATCGTGCACGTGTCGACTCCCGTACCGCCGGCGCCCCGGCGGCGCCCCTGCCCGAGCCGTCCGGGACGGCGGCCCCCGGCGCTCCCGATGGCGGCGGGCGGCTCACCTCGGTGGCGCTGGTGATCGGCGGGGTCGTGTCGTTGCAGTTCGGCGCGGCCGTCGCGGTGCTGCTCTTCCCCCGCGCGGGCGCGCTCGGCGTGGTCACGCTGCGGCTGGTGCTCGCCGCCGTCGTGCTCCTGGCCGTCTGCCGGCCGCGGCTGCGCGGCCACGCGCGCGCCGACTGGCTGCTCGTATGCGTCTTCGGCGCCGCCCTGGCGGGCATGAACACCCTCTTCTACCAGGCCATCGACCGGATTCCGCTGGGCGCCGCCGTGACGCTGGAGGTGCTCGGCCCGCTGGTGCTGTCCGTGGCGGCCTCGCGGCGGCTGGTCAGTCTGGTGTGGGCGGGGCTGGCCCTGGGCGGAGTGTTCCTGCTGGGGCGCAGCGGCTTCGACTCGCTGGACCCGGCGGGCGCGGGGTTCGCGCTGGCGGCGGGGGTGCTGTGGGCCTCGTACATCCTGCTGTCCGCCCGTACCGGGCAGCGCTTCCCGAAGGCGGACGGGCTGGCCCTGGCGATGGGCGTCGCGGCGGTGCTGAGCATTCCGCTCGGCGTCGCGAGCAAGGGGGCGGCGCTGCTGGACCCGGCGACGATCGGGCTGGGCGCCGCGGTGGCGCTGATGTCCTCGGTGCTGCCCTACACGCTGGAGTTGCTGGCCCTGCGTCGGCTGCCCGCGTCCGGGTTCGCCGTGCTGATGAGCCTGGAGCCGGCGGCCGGCGCCGCGGCCGGGTTCCTGCTGCTGTCGCAGTCCCTCTCGGTGGCCGAGGGGGTGGCCATTCTGCTGGTGGTGGCGGCCAGCGTGGGGGCTGTTCGTACGTCCTCTGGGAGGCGCGGCAAGGCGGCTCCTGTGCCGGTGCCGTTGGGGGAGTGACGGGGCGCGTAGCCCCTCCGCGTTTCGCGGTCGCGTTTCTGTGTGCCCGCCATGATTAATGCAATCATGCTTGATTGTTTCAGCGGGCGCTGCCACGCTCGGAGTGCGCGCGGCGAGTTCCCAACACGCCCTGCCCGTAAGGACGTAGCGGGGCGTAGCGGGACTCAGCAGTCGAGTCGGTGGTCGGAGTCGGTGAGGGGAGCGTGGCGTGGCCGGTCCAGCGGAGGTAGCGGACGTACTCGGCGATCTACGGGCCGAAGGCGAGGAACTGGACGGGCTGGTGGCCCGTATCGCCCCGGAGCGGTGGGCCGCGCCGACGCCCGCGGACGGCTGGACGATCGCCCACCAGATCGCGCATCTCGCCTGGACGGACGAGTGCGCCGTACGGTCCACCGAGGGCGCCGAAGCCTTCCAGCCCCTCCTCGACCAGGCCCTCGCCGCACCCGGCTCCTTCGTCGACGACGCCGCCGTGCGCGGCGCCGCCCTGCCGCCCGCCGAACTGCTCGCCCGCTGGCGAGCGGGGCGCGAACGGGTGGACCAGGTGCTCACCGGGCAGCCCGAAGGGGTCCGGCTCCCCTGGTTCGGGCCGCCGATGAGCGTCGCCTCGATGGCCACGGGGCGGTTGATGGAGACCTGGGCGCACGGCCAGGACGTCGCCGACACGCTGGGCGTGACCCGCGAGCCCACGGCCCGGCTGCGCCACGTGGCGCGCATCGGCGCGCGGGCCCGTGACTACGCCTACGCGGTACGCGGACTCACGCCGCCCGCCGAGGAGTTCCGCGTCGAACTGACGGCTCCGGGGGGTGGTGGCGACGTGTGGGCGTACGGGCCCGCGGACGCCGTCCAGCGGGTGACCGGGCCCGCGCTGGACTTCTGCCTGCTGGTCACGCAGCGGGCGCACCGCTCGGAGGTGGCAGTGACGGCCGAAGGCCCGGACGCTGATCAGTGGCTGGACATCGCCCAGGCGTTCGCCGGACCGGCGGGCGCGGGGCGTGCGCCGGGCGGGGCGGGGCGTACGCCCCGTAGGTCGGAACGATGACGGGGCGACGGGCGGCCCCGGATACGTACGGTTCCGGGCCCGTCCCCGCCCGCACCCCCGCCCCCGCCACCACCCGCACCCCCGCCCCCAGCCCCGGCTCAGCCGACGGCATCCTCCGCATCGGCAACGCCTCCGGCTTCTACGGCGACCGCTTCGACGCGCTGCGCGAGATGCTCACCGGCGGTGAGCTGGACGTCCTGACCGGCGACTACCTCGCCGAGCTGACGATGCTGATCCTCGGCCGGGACCGGCTCAAGGACCCGGCCCGCGGGTACGCCAAAACGTATCTCCGGCAGCTGGAGGAAGGGCTCGGGCTCGCCGCCGACCGGGGCGTCAAGCTCGTCTCCAATGCGGGCGGGCTCAACCCCGCCGGGCTCGCCGAAGCCATCCGCGAGCTGGCCGAGCGGCTCGGCGTGCCGGTGCGCGTCGCGCACGTCGAGGGCGATGACCTGCTCGGCGGAGGGCGCGGCGAAGGCGGCGACCCGCCCGGCGGCGCGCGCGTCGGCGATGGCAACCAGCGCGGTGCGCAGGCCGAGGGGGGCGACCCGCGCGGCACGCGCACCTGGCCCCCCGGCGTACTCACCGCCAACGCCTATCTCGGCGGCGCCGGCAT
>NZ_JBHVHQ010000108.1:0-14817 GCF_042800135.1 Streptomyces sp. NPDC057654
GCACCGCACTGATAGCCGCGGCGCACCTGGTCAGCATGGGTGCCAAACGCCTCGTACGCCGCCCCCGGCCGCCGCTCACGGGCCGCCGCGCCCCGCTCGTACGGACCGCGGGCCGCCACTCCTTCCCCAGCTCGCACGCCGCGTCGTCGGTCGCGGCGGCCGTGGCCTTCGCCGCGCTCGCGCCCATGACCAGGCGGTACGTGCCGGTGGCGGCCGCCGCGATGTGCGCCTCCCGGCTGCTGACAGGCGTCCACTACCCGACGGACGTGGCGGCGGGGGCGCTCCTGGGCGGGCTCACGGCGGGGGCGGGGCGGCGGTGGGTGATGGGAGGGGGCCGGGCGGCCCGCAGGTCCTCCGCGACCCGTACGGGCGACAGTGGTCCGCCCATGCGCCCGGGAGGTCGCCGGTATGGGTGAACCCGCCGCGGTCCTCGAAGAACCCCAGCCGCCCCCTGCCCCCACTGCCGCGACCGGCCGGGCGCGGGCTGCCGGGCTGCCGCTCGGGCTCGTGCGGACCGCCCGCCCCCGGCAGTGGATCAAGAACGTGCTCGTCGTCGCGGCCCCGGCCGCCGCCGGACGGCTCGCCTCCGTCCACGTCGCGGCCCAACTGGCTGTCGTCTTCGTCCTGTTCACCGCCGCCGCGTCCGCCGTCTACCTCATCAACGACGCACGCGACGCCGACGCCGACCGCGCGCACCCCGACAAGTGCCGCCGCCCCGTCGCCGCCGGCCAGGTGCCCGCGGGCCTCGCGTACGCCGTCGGCGGGCTGCTGGCCGTACTCGCCCCGGCGGCGGCCGTGGCGCTGTGCAACCCCGCGACGGCCGGGCTCCTCGGCGCGTACGTCATGATGCAGCTCGCCTACTGCATGTCGCTCAAGCACGTGCTCGTCGTCGACCTCGCGGTCGTCACCACGGGGTTCCTGATGCGCGCGATGGCCGGCGGGGTGGCGCTGGCCATCCCGCTCTCGCGCTGGTTCCTGATCACGGCGGGGTTCGGCGCGCTGTTCATGGTGGCCGCCAAGCGGTACTCCGAGGCGCTGCTGATGGCCGAGCGCGGCGGCGAGTCGCGCGCCCTGCTGCGCGAGTACACCACCGGCTATCTGCGGTTCGTCTGGCAACTGGCGGCCGGGGTCGCGGTCCTCGCCTACTGCCTGTGGGCGCTGGAGGGCGACCGCGCGGTGGACGGCGGCTCGCTGCCCTGGCGGCAGCTGTCGATGGTGCCGTTCATCCTCGGCGTGCTGCGGTACGCGGTCTTCGCCGACCGGGGCACGGCCGGCGCGCCCGAGGACGTGGTGCTGCGGGACCGGGGGCTGGCCGTCGTCGCCGTGGTGTGGATGACGCTGTACGGGCTGGCGGTCGCGGGGCTGTGAGCGGCGGGCGCAGATGAGTACGGGGCCGGCGGGGCTCGTGGGGCGGGTGCGGGCGATGGTGCCGGAGGCGGCCGGGTTCGCGCTGGCGGGGCTGGCCGCGTACGCCGCCGACCTCGGCCTCTTCCTGTGGCTGCGCGGCCCGGCCGGACTCGGCCCGCTGACGGCGAAGGCGCTGTCGTTCGCGGCGGGCTGCACGGTCGCGTACCTCGGCAACGCTTTCGGCACGTACCGCCGCCGCGCGGCTGCCGCCGCTGCCGCTGCCGCCGGGGGCCGGGCCCGCCGGGTCCGCCGGTTCGCGGTCTTCTGCGCCGTGAACGTCGCGGGCGCGCTCGTACAACTCCTGTGTCTGGCGTTCTCGCACTACGGTCTCGGCCTCACGTCGGCACACGCGGACGCCGTATCCGGCGCCGGGATCGGGATGGCGTTGGCGACGTGTCTGCGGTTCTGGGGTACTCGGACGCTGGTCTTCCGCGAGGAGCGGCCGGAGCGGCCGGAACGGGCGGAACGGGCGGGGATGGCGCCGGAGCGGAAGGCGGGAACGGCACCGGCACGGGAGATGGGGCAGGCGCCCGCAGGGGAATGAACGCCGACAAAAGGGATAGGTGTGGATCATGGATTGGTTGACCCGGCTGCCATGGATCGGCCCCGTGATCGCCCGGCTGATGCGCACGCACGCGTGGCGCTCGTACGAGACGCTGGAACGGGTGAAGTGGGCCCGGCTGGCCGCCGCGATCACCTTCACCAGCTTCCTCGCCCTCTTCCCGCTGATCACGGTGGGCGCGGCCGTCGGGGCGGCGGTGCTCAGCAAGCAGCAGATGCGCGACCTCGAACACAAGCTCGCGGAGCAGGTGCCGGGCATCTCCGGCCAGCTCGACCTCAGCTCCCTCGTCGACAACGCCGCCACGGTCGGCGTCGTCGCGGGCGCGCTGCTGCTCTTCACCGGCATCGGCTGGGTCAGCTCGCTGCGCGAGTGCCTGCGCGCCGTCTGGGAAAAGGAGGAGGACCCCGGCAACCCCATCGTCCTCAAGCTCAAGGACGCCGCCGTCCTGCTGGGCCTCGGCGGAGTGGCCCTCGTCTCCTTCGGCGCCTCCGCCTTCGCGTCCTCGGCGGTGGGCTGGGTGGCGGAGCAGATCGGCCTCGCCGAGGGCGGAGTGGGCAGCGCGCTGCTGTCGGTGGCGGGCTTCTGTTTCGCGGTGCTCGCCGACTTCGTGCTGATGCTCTACGTCCTGACGCGCCTGCCCGGCGTCTCCCCGCCCCGCCGCCGCATGGTCGTCGCCGGCCTCATCGGCGCCATCGGCTTCGAACTGCTGAAACTGCTGCTCAGCGGCTATCTCCAGGGCGTCGCGGCCAAGAGCATGTACGGGGCCTTCGGCACCCCCATCGCGCTCCTGCTGTGGATCAGCTTCACGGCAAAACTGACGCTGTTCTGCGCGGCGTGGACGGCCACGCCGTCCGCTTCGGCGGGAGAGGCGACGGCCGGTGAAGGTGAACCGGAGGCGCGGCCTGTCGCGACGGCCCCGCCGCCGGCCGCGTCCAGCGGGGCCACGGCTGTCGGCGACTGAAACCGTCCTGGGGCCCGTACGACGTGCCGTCGCTCAGGAGCGGCGCCTGAGCGGCCAGCGGCGGTGGACCAGGTACGCGGCGGCGGCCAGGACCACGACCGCGCCGCCCGCGATGCCCAGGGCCGTGCCCATCCCGCCGCCACCGGAGCCGGCGACCGACGCCTGAGCGCCGCTCTGATGCTTGGCGCCGTCCTTGCCGCCGGACTTGTCGCCCACGCCCTGCGGCGGCACGAGCATGCCCACCGGCTTGACGTGTCCCGCCGCCGCGAAGCCCCAGTCGAGCAGCCGGGCGCTCTCCTTGTAGACCTCGTCGGCCTCCGCCTTCTGCGGGTTCATGACCGTGACCAGCAGCTTCCGCTCACCGCGCTGCGCGACACCGGTGAAGGTGGCCCCGGCGTTGGTCGTGTTGCCGTTCTTGACGCCCGCGATGCCCTTGTACGGCTGGACGCCGTGCCCGATGTCGCCGACGAGCAGCCGGTTGGTGTTCTGGATGCCGAAGCTCTCGCGCTTCGTGCCCTTGCCCTTCTTGTCCTTCTTCTCCTCGCCCGGGAACTGGGCGCTCGGCGTCGAGCAGTACTCCCGGAAGTCCGCGTTCTGGAGCCCGGAACGGGCGAAGAGCGTGAGGTCGTACGCGCTGGAGACCTGCCCCGGCTCGTCGTAGCCGTCCGGCGAGACGACGTGCGTGTCGTCGGCCCGCAGCTCCTTCGCGTGGGCCTGCATGTCCGTGACCGTCTTCGGCACACCGCCGTTCATCGCGGCCAGCACGTGCACCGCGTCGTTGCCGGACCGCAGGAAGACGCCGCGCCACAGGTCGTGGACCGTGTACGTCAGGTTCTCCTTGATGCCCACGAGGCTGCTGCCCGCGCCCATCCCCGCCAGGTCGGACGGCGCGACCTTGTGCGTCTGGGTCTTGGGGAACTTCGGCAGCACGGTGTCCGCGAACAGCATCTTCAGCGTGGAGGCGGGCGGCAGCCGCCAGTGCGCGTTCTCGGCGGCCAGGATCTCGCCGGTCTCGGCGTCGGCGACCAGCCAGGACCGCCCGGAGAGATCCTTCGGCAGCGCCGGGGCACCCGACTCCGGCTGCACCTGGCGGCCGGGGCGGCCGAGGAGGTCCCCGCCGACCGTGGACATCTGCCCCGGCGGTTTGGTCGGCGGCTTCCCCTTGTCGTCGGTGTGGTCGGCGGCCTGGGCGGGGGCGGCGGTGAGCAGCGCGGGCAGCAGCAGCGACGCGGTGGTCAGGGCCACGGCCCCGTAACGCAGCGCGGCGGCCCTCGGCACCCTGGGCGCCCTCGGAACACGAGAATTCGTCGGCACGCTGGTGAACGTACCCCGGCGCCCCCGCGTGTCGATCAGTGAGTCACCCGATCGCACCCCGCGCGCAGGACCAATGGGACCAGTGTCCGTATTCGCCCCTGTTCCCGGCCTGGACCCGGATCCTGCCCCGGGTCCCGCCCCGGGCCCCGGAACGTGGAGCTGCTTCATCTGGATCACCTTTCCTGGGGCACTGCGGGCACTGCGGGCACTGAGGGCGCTGACCGAGGGCGTCCGACCACCGCCGCGAAGCACAGGTCAGCGCTCGTGACGCCGTTCGTCGCCTCCCCCCTGTAGAGGCCATGGATCCGGCCGGGGTTGCGTTGCGCGCCGGGGCGGTAGCGAAACTCACAGCAATTACTTCTACAGGCCGTGCAACCTGTGCAGCAGGTACAGGAGTACGGCAGTCAGCGCCGACTCCAGCGCCGTGGCGAACGCCCGTCCCGCCCCGGCCGCCGCGCTGCGGAGCAGTGCCCGCGGGATGCGGGAGGAGACGTGGGTGGAGACGCGGGAGGAGACACGGGAGCGGAGTGCCGATTGCGGTTCCACGCCCGAGCCGGGGCCGCCGTGCGGTGCGTGAGGAACACGTTCCATCCCTGATCTTGCGTGGGTATCCCCGGCTTCAGCCTGGGAGGGGGAACGCATCCTAAGACTGTTCTGACCGTCACCTTAGAGTGGACGTTTTTGCTGCTCGATGTACTGACGGATCATTGTGAGTGGTGCGCCGCCGCAGGAGCCTGCGAAGTAGGAGCGGGACCAGAAGACGGAGCCCATCCCGATGTGGTTGATGCGGCCGGTGTATTCGGCGCGCAGGTATCGGGAGCTGACCCCCTTGAGGCTGTTGATCAGCTTGGACAGGGCGATCTTCGGCGGGTAGTGCACGAGCAGGTGGACGTGATCGGCTTCGCCGTTGAACTCCCTCAGCTCCGTCTCGAAGCCGGCGCACACCTCGCGCATGATCTCCTCGCACCGCTTCAGCATGGCGTCATCGAAGATGTTCTTCCGGTACTTCGTGACGAACACCAAGTGTGCGTGCAGGTGACAGGTGACGTGGCGGCCAGTGCGAATATCGGGGTTTGGGTTCCAGCGCGGTGACATACGCCAAGCGTAGTATGCTCCTGCGAGCCGACGTGGAAGGAGGAGTGGGCCGGATGATCCGTGCGTACAAGTTCCTCATGCGGCCTACCGTGGGCCAGGCCGCCGCGCTCGGCGAGATGCTGCGCGATCACTGCTCCCTCTACAACGGGGCGTTGCAAGAACGCCGCGACGCCTACCGGCACGTCTCCAAGACGAGCGTCAGGTACGGGCAGCAGTCCGCACAGCTCACCGAGATCCGGGCCTTCGATCCGGAGCGTCAGGGGCGGTGGTCGTTCTCCAGCCAGCAGGCGACCTTGCGCCGTCTGGAGAAGGCGTTCGCCGCGTTCTTCCGGCGCGTGAAAGCCGGGGACAAGCCGGGCTGTCCCCGCTTCCGGGGCGTCAACCGGTTCGACACGGTGGACTTCCCGAAGGACGGCGACGGCTGCCGCTGGGATTCCACCCCGCACGACCCCACAACCCGTGTCCGCCTGCAAGGCGTCGGACACGTCAAGGTCAACCAGCACCGGCCCGTGGCCGGCAAGGTCAAGACCGTCAGCGTCAAGCGCGAAGGCCGACGCTGGTACGTGATCCTGACCGCCGAGCAGGCCGCCCCCGAGCCGCTTCCGGCAACGGGCTCCGTGGTCGGCATCGACATGGGCCTAGCCAACTTTCTCGCCGACTCCAACGGCGGGTTCGTGGCCAGCCCCCGGTATGGCCGGAAGGCCGCTGCGAAACTCGGAGCCGCACAGCGGGATCTCGCCCGGTTCGGCCGCGTCCGCCGCGACCAGCGCACCGCCAACCACCAGCGGGCCGTCCAGCGCGTTGCCGACCTGCACCGCAAGGTCCGCCGTCAGCGCCTGGACCACGCGCACAAGACGGCTCTTGACCTCGCGCGCGCACACGACTTCATCGCGCACGAAGACCTCAAGATCCGCAACATGGTCAAGGCCCCTGCCCCGAAGCCGGACCCCGCGATGCCGGGCATCTTCCTGCCCAACGGGGCGGCGGCGAAGGCCGGACTCAACCACTCGATCTCGGATGCCGGATGGGGGGTGTTCCTGACGATCCTGCACGCCAAGGCTGAAAGCGCCGGACGGGAAGTGATCGCCGTGGACCCCCGCAACACCTCCCGGACCTGCCCCGAATGCGGACATCTCTCAGCGGAGAACCGGCCCACCCAGGAGAAGTTTCACTGCGTCTCGTGCGGCCACCGCGCACACGCGGACACCGTGGGCGCCCTGAACGTTCTACGGGCCGGGCTGGCCCGTCGCGACGCCAACCCGGCATAGCGAGAAGCCCCCGCCTCCAGGCGGCGGAGGAGTCACGAGAGATCCCCTTTTGTGAGCCCGTCAGTCCGTCCGTCCGGCGTGAGTGCCGGGCCGGTGCCCTCCAGTAGCCGGTACGGGCCGCACCGGCCCCAAGGAAGTCCGGAGAGATCCGCTGACGCCCGTACGAAACAGCAGGTCGGAGCGGGTATCCGAACTTCTCCGAGTCGGAGTGCGCGGGGACGAGACCGGGGACGGGCCGGGGACGAGACCGGAAACGGGGCCGGAAACGGAACCGGATGTGGGCTGAACGGATGCGGCCTCGCGCCCGTACTGGAGGGGGGAGGGGACCGGCCGTGGGCCGGTCGCGGCGCGAGGAGGCCCGCCCGTGGAGGCACGGCGATCACCGCACGGCACCGGCACCGGCATCGGTACGAGCACCAGCACTGGCACCAGCACGGGCACCGGCACGGGACCCGGCCCGCTCGTGCGCGAGCTGATCACCCTGGAAGCGCAGGCCAAGGAGGTATGGGCGCGGGCCGGGCGGCGTACGACGAGAGCCGCACTGGCGAAGCGGAGCGGGGTGTCGGAGCAGACGCTCAGCGACTGGTTCAACGGCCGCCACCATCCGCGCGACCTCGACCAGTTGATGAAGGTCGTGCACGTACTGGCCGGGTGGGCGGGCCGGTCCGACGTCCCGTACCAGCCGTGGGCCCGGCTCTTGGAGGCGACGCCGCCGCCCCGGCCCGTCGCCGCCCAGCCCCCTGTTCCCGACGAGGACGTTCCCTATGAAGGGGAGCTGTCGGACCGTACGGCCGCCTGGCTGACCCGGCGGAACTTCCTGACGAACGCGGTCACGGCGACCGCCGCCGTCGGCACAGGAGTCGCCGGATGGCGCGTCCTCGACGTCCAGGACGTCGCGCCGGGCCAAAAGCGCTGGAGGGCCGCGACCGGCGGGCCGGTGAGCTCGGACCCCGCCGTGGCGAAGGGCGTGGTGTATTTCGGGAGCGACGACCAGCACATCTACGCGGTCCGTACGAGCACGGGGAAGCCGGTGTGGCGGCAGCCGTTCTCGACCGGAGGGAGGGCGCGGTCATCACCGGTGGCGGCCGAGGGCGTGGTCTACGCCGGCAGCGACGACGGCAAGCTGTACGCCATCGACGCGCGCTCCGGGAAGCAGCGGTGGGAGCGGCCTCTCAACGCCGCGCTGGGCTGGTCCTCGCCGGTCCTGGCCGGTGACTCCGTGTACGTGAGCAGCGGTAACGACACGGAACGGAGGACCCTGTACAGGGTCGGCGCGGCACACGGCGAAGAGCGGTGGAAGTGCCCGATCTCCGACCGTCCCGTCTGGGGGCCCGCGGTGGCGGACGGAGCGGCGTACGTCGGCTGTGACGACGGCTTCCTGTACTGCGTCGACGCCGCCCGCGGCAAACTGCTCTGGAAGTTCCGCGGGGATGAAGGCAAGGCCTTCTGGCGTCCCGCGGTCGCCGGGGGAACGGTGTATGTCGGCAGCAGCGACGGGAAGCTGTACGCGATCGACCCCAAGAGCCGGAAAGCGCTCTGGTCCAGCCCCCTTGCCACCGAACAGCCCGTGGGCTCGACCCCCCTCGTGGTCGGCTCGACGGTGTATGTCGGCAGCGACGAGAGACGTGTGTACGCCGTCGCCGTGTCCAACGGCCGGATGCTGTGGAAGGCCGACACAGACGGCGTGATCCGTACGCGCCCAACCGTGGCCAAGGGCACGGTGTACGTCAGCAGTCTGGACGGCTATTTGTACGCGTTCCGCGCGGCTGATGGCACGGTGCGCTGGAAGAGCGGGCGCCTCGGGGGCGCCCTCTGGTCGTCGCCGGTCGTGGCGGACGGAAGTGTCTATGTGGGCAGTGACGACAAGAACGTGTACGCGGTGACAGCGTGAGAGCCGGGCAGGGGCGGGCCGGGGCGGGCAGGGCCCACCCGCCCCCTTCGGCCTTTCAGCCTTGTCAGGTCCCGGGCTTGTTGGGCGCCGTGCAGTCGGACGGCGACGGATGTCCCTCCGGCCAGGCGAGGCGGTCGAAGACGGCCTTCTTGGTGACCGGGTCGAGGTGCACGATGGGCACGGCCTTGTTGTACGGGTTGCCGTACTGGTCGAGGCAGATCGGGCCGCTCGCGCCGTGCACCGTGTGGGTGCCGTGCAGCCGCAGCCAGCCGTCGGCCACCTGGGGGAGCGTGGGCATCCGGACCGAGCCGACGGTGCTGTTGCGGATGCCGGCGATCGCCGTGGCGACCGAGTCGTGAGTGATGATCGTCCGGGAGTCGACCAGGGACACCGGGCCGATCGGGTGCTCCGAGCCGGGCCCGAACTCCGCGGCCAGGTCGCGGAACTCCTTGTACGCGGCCTTGGACGCGTCGTCGGACCTGTCGGCGGGTCCGTTGTCGGACCCGGGGGCGTTCGGCGCCCACGCGTCCGGGTGCGCCAGGCCCGCGTAGCGCAAGGTGATGCCCGCACCCTTGGTCAGCGAGCCCCATTCGGGCGCGAACTTGGGGTCCACCGTCAGGGTGGACGCGTGTGAACCGGTGATCACCGTGTAACGCTTGTCGCAGGTGCGGTTCCCCAACTCGACCAGAAACTGACGTAGTTGCACGGGCCGCCCCGCGAAGTAGACCGTCTTCGCGTCGGAGGTGCAGATGTCCGCCACCATCTGGTGGAAGTCGTTGGAAAGGTTGTCCTCCTTGTTGAAGTCCTTCGGCGAGCGGAAGGTCTCGGGGGCGTTCTTCGCCCCCTTGGCCAGGCGCTCGAACACCCGGCGCAGCGTATACAGGTAGTTGTCGCCTTCCCGGAGATCCTCCACGACCATGGTCTCGTCGGGCTTCTTGCCCGCGCCGTAGGACCCCAGGGCAGCCGCCTGGTCGCTGTTGGTGGGGGCGACGCGCGCCAGACCGCGGAAGGCGTGCGGGCGCTCCGGGGTGTTGGCGAAGTCGTTGCCGGTGAGCGAGCCCGCGACGACGGGGATGCCCTTGGTGTTGGTGAGGTACGCCAGCGCGTCCTCGGTGGCGTCCAGGCTGATGTTGATACCGGCGACGGCGCGGAGATTCTCGCGCCCGGACGCGGCGGCCGACGCGAGCCGGTCGGCGATGGGGCGCCAGAACTCGTAGTTGTGGCCGGGGTTGGCGAGCAGCAGCCGTACGGGCGGACGCTGGTTGTTGGAGCGGTGGTTGGCGCGGTACTGGGCGAGGTACGCGCCCTGGGTCTGCTCGACGAGTTCGCGCTGCTCGGCGGCGTTGTCCGAGATCATCGGGATCATCAGCGCGACCGTGACCGGCGTCTTGCCGGCGACCGCGTCGTTCTCCGCCTTGATGCGCTGGGTGACCTGCTTCAGCGCCGGGGCGAAGACCACGGAGCCGTCGGTGACGCCCGTGCATTCATGCTGCGTGCCGCGCTCTTTGACCCCCGACCCGCACGAGGGGTCGTGCCGGGAGGCTCTGACGGTGAAGTACGTGCCCGCAACCACGGCGAGGACCAAGACGCCGATCAACAGGTAACGGTAGATCCTGCCGGCGGGTAACAGCCTGCGGAGGAACACGCCGACGCGATGCCGGATCCGGCGAAGGGCCCTGACCAGTCGATTCATGTGCCGGACCTTTCCGCGTCGACGACGGTCCGGAGATCCGGCGCCTGCGCCCAGCCGCTCAGCTGCGCGGGCCACTGTTCGTGGGCGCGGAAGAAGATCTCCTGCGGTACGGGACTGCTGTACTGGGCCAGCGTGAACAATTGGTGCTTGATGCTGTCGATCGCCGCGCTCCCGGGCACGGCCTGCGGCGCGGACTGCCGCCACAGGTTCAGCACCAGCAGCTCGATGGCCTGGTGTACGGGCACGGGCCCGCCGTCGGCCGCGCAGGCAAGGCACGGCGGGGCGTCCTCGTCCGGGGGCGGCAGGCCCGGCGGCGGGTGGGGTGCGGCGCAGACGAGGTTGACGGCGGCCAGCCACGCGAAGGCGTCGCCCTGCGAGAAGCGGCGGTGCAGGGTCCGTACGACCACGTCCGTGTCGCCGAGGGCCAGCGAGTGGTGCAGATAGCGGTTGTCGTGCGTGTCCGCGCCGCGGCCCAGCCCCTGCGGGTCGTAGTGGGCGCGCAGCCGCAGATGGATGTCGCGCCAGTCGCCCGCCCGCGGGGTCCGCCCGGTGAGGTCGCGCAGGGCGTGCAGCAGCAGGACGCGCAGCGCGCCGTCGCCGACGAACGGGCCGTCCAGACCGGGCCAGGCGCGCTGCTCCCAGTGGTTGTCGCGCAGATGGCTCTTGGCCCGCTGTACGGGCACGGCCCCGCCGTCCCCCGGCGGGAAGACGTCGCTGAGTTTATGGGCCGCACTGTCGTCGAGCGCCGGCGCGAAATAGGTGAGGCGCCCGCGCGCGGTCGCGTCGGGCAGCAGCCGCTCCAGCAGGAAGGCGTGTACGGGCGTGCCCGGCTGACCTGCGGCCGGAGTGTCGAGCAGGGCCGCCGGGGACACCGCCCCGCCGGTGCGCAGCTGCCCGATGACGGCATCGACCAGGGCATGGACGATGGCGGCCCGGCCCGCGCTGAGCCGCAGCACGAGCTGAGTGGTGCCGGGCGGCGGGCTCTCCGCCCCGAACATGAACATGATGTCGTCCAGTTCCAGCGCCGCCAGGCGTACGGGCAGCAGCCAGCCCTCCTTCGCGGCGGGCCGCTCCTCCCGCCAGATCGGGCCGCGCATCGTCCGCGTGTCCGGCGTCCTGCCGCCGACCCTTCCCAGGGCCGTGGTGACGACGACCGGGCGCATCGCCCGGCGGGGCGTCGCGGCGTCGTGGTGCGCGGCCAGCAGCAGGTCGAGAAACTTCGCGCCCGGCGCGGTATGGACGTTGTCCAGGAGCAGCAGCGGGCGCGGAACCGCGTTCGCGATGCGCAGCGGCCCGTAGTAGTCCGCGACGTCCGCCAGCAGGGAGGCCAGCAGATGGCGTTCGGACCGGGTGCGCTTGACGCCTTCGCCCCGGAAGTCCATGGCCAGCGCCGTCAGTTGGTCGTACGCGTTCCCCATCGGCGCGACGTCGCGCGCCGCCCACCAGGCGAGTCCGGCGCGGTGCGGGCGCTGCCCGAACAGCTCGACGGACACGGTCTCGACGATGGCCTGCACCATGGAGCCCATCTCGGCGGGCAGCCCGGCGAGGGGCCCGACGGCCTGGGCGGCTCTATTGACCCACATGGCGACCCGCTCGGCGCGTTTCGCCGGGTCGGGCTGGCTGTCCTGGAGCAGAGCATCCAACCTGCGTCCGGCGGCGGCGAGTTCGTCGGGCCGTACCGCCACTGGAATGCCGTCGTCGGTGTCCTGGACCTGCCAGCTGCTGACGGCGATCAGCCCCTGTGTGAGCCGGGGCAGGGACAGGGCCCTGCCGAAGTCGCGCGGGTGCTTGGTGAGCCGGAAGCTGAGGAGGAACAGCAGGTCGGAGATGGTCGAGGCGTTGGGCGTACCGGCGGCGACGACCGGGGCGAGCCCGGCCACCCCGAAATCGTCCGCTCCCAGGTCGGCGTACGCCTGGGGAACCCGCTGCCGGTACTGCTCGGCCAGCGCCTCCAACACGGCGGTCTTACCGCTGCCTTGGCCGCCGACGCAGCTGAGAACGGGGGCGTACCCATGACGCGGCGGCGGAATGCGGTGCCTGCCAGTGCGATCCAGCCCTACGAGCGCGGGCACCACATCCCGAAGCAACGCCCTACGCCCGTACAGTTCAGCCATGATCCCCCCTCAGCCGGAACTCCTCGGGGCCATGTGCGTAATGAGGGGGAGGATAGGGGATGCGGTCAAGTGTGCGTTTCTGGGGGCGCGTTGACCAGCCACTGGTGAATTCGTGCCGCCGTCACGCCCTTGGGGGGGCGACGACCTCTTGGCTTGGGGGGTGGACGAGGTCTGCCGGGTGGGGCTGGCCCTACCGGCAAGAGGCGGGTCTGCCTCATCGTCGGCGGCGGGGGGCTGACGGTTGTCTGGGAGCGGGTGCCTTCTGCGGTATCCACACCCTTCCCGAGGGGGGATCTCCATGACGGGCAGCGCCGCCGAACCCAGGCCGCCACGGAGGGCGGTGCTGCTGGCCGGTGTTGGTGTCGGTGCGGGGCTGGTTCCGGGAGTGTTGGGGACGGGGCCTGCTCTCTCGTCGGGGACTCGGTTCACGCTGCCAGCCCCGACCGGTAGGCAGCGCATCGGCACGGTGTCGCTGCACCTCGTCGACCGGTCGCGCCCCGACCCTTGGGCGGCGTCCGGCCAACCGGTCCGAGAACTCATGATCCAGGTCTGGTACCCGGCCGCCGCCGTCCACGGGTTTCCGAACGCGCCGTGGATGACGCCCGCCATCGCGCGCGCGTACGAGAAGGCGAACCGTCTTCCCGCCCTCCCCTGGCCGACGACTCACGCGCACCTCGGCGCTCCGGTGCGGCGACGCCGGGGCGGATGGCCCGTGCTGCTCTACTCCCATGGGCTGCGGGGCTGGCGAACCGAGGCCACTGCTCTTGTGGAGGACCTAGCCGGTCACGGCTACGTCGTGGTTTCCATTGACCACACTCACGATGCGCTGGCCGTCGAGTTCCCGGACGGGCGTGTGGAGACTGCGGCCATTCCTGAATTCACGGACGCCAACGAGGTGGAACTGACCATCAAGGCGGTAGACGCGAGGGTGGCTGACACTCGATTCGTTCTGGGCCAACTCGCCACGATCGATTACGGATACGCCCGTGACGGCGACCGACGGCCGCTTCCATGTTGCTTGCGGGGCGCATTCGACCTGGCGCACGTGGGGATGTTCGGCCACTCGGACGGGGGCGCGACGACCGCGGCGGCCCTGCACGACGACCCTCGCCTCGTCGCCGGGGCCAACCTCGACGGAACCCTGTGGACCCCCGCCTCCGTCGCCGGTTCCGACCGCCCGCTCCTGCTGTTCGGCAGGAACGAGCAGGACCGGGGAAGGGACGCGAGCTGGGATACGTTCTGGCCCAGGCAGCGCGGCCCGAAGCTGCGGCTCACCCTCACCGGGGCGGCCCACGACTCCTTCATCGATTTCCCCCTGCTGCTCCACCAGGCGGCGCCCCTCCTCGGCCTCTCGCCCGACGAGGTCGACAAGGCGGCCGGCACGATCGACGAGTACCGCGCGGCCGCCGTAGTGCGCGCGTACGTCAACGCCTACTTCGACCGATACCTGCGCCATTGCCGAACCGACCTGCTCGACGGACCGGATGGCCGCTATCCGGAGATCGAGTTCGCCCCCTGACGCCCCGGCGACAACGCACGGCCAGGTCTCCGCCACCGCCCGGCGCCCGGCGGCCGCTGCGTTTGTCAGACCCCCTCGGTACGTTCGCCGCATGAGAGCTACAGCAACGTTCACCGTCAAAGCGTTCGTCCCGACCGAGCTGAAGCCCGAGCCGGCTGTTTCGCCGGCATACCGTGACGGAAGGTCGCGGCTGGGCTGAGCCGGCCAACTTGGTTGTGACATTGCGGAGGGTGACGCGGCGCCATGGAGATATCCCTGCGTGAAACTCAGGACGGTGACCTGCCCGTCTTCTGGGAACACCTGACGGACCCGGAGGTGCGGCACATGGCCGCTGCTACGCGGAAGTACCACTACGGCCGGGGCCACTTCGACCGGTTCTGGGCCAAGGTACGGACCGATCCGGCAAGGATCCTGCGAACCGTTATCGCCGATGGCGTCGTGGCAGGACACGCGGTAGTAGCCGGACCGCCAGACGAGAGGGAGATCTCCTACACCAGCGGGCGGTCTCACTGGTGGGGTCGAGGCGTCGCCTCGCGAGCTCTCGCTGAACTGATCAAGCTGGAAGACACCCGCCCGCTACATGCCACCGCCGCTGCTGACAACGCCGGTTCCATCCGCGTACTGGAGAAGTGCGGCTTCATCGTGACGGAACATGGTCGTTCTTTCGCGCAGGCTCGGAACCAGGACATCGACATCGTGCGCTTGACGCTGCGCTGAGCAAAGTCCCCAGCCAGCGAACCCTCCGGCCGCCCCTTCATCGCATACTTTGACGCTCCCTCATCTGTACGAGGGGCTGCACGTCCACCTTGTACGCAGGCAACCGTCGACGCGTGCCGTCCGCGCAAGATGCTCGGCTGGGATTTCCCAGCCGAGCATCTGTCTAATCTGCTTGACACGACGCGTCAGTGATCACGTGTTGCTATGGCTCCTAGGGCCTGTATTGAGTCGTGTTCAAGGGGCGGTGCGGGTGAGGTCTTTGATCCAGATCATTGA
>NZ_JBHVHQ010000109.1:0-3039 GCF_042800135.1 Streptomyces sp. NPDC057654
GGTCCGAGACGAAACCCGCACCCGGCCGAGCGCAATACCGCCCCACCCAACATCAGCCGCAGCACCCACCCCCACCCCATCGCGGCAGCAGCCAGCCTCAACCCCGGCCACCCGCCGAGCAGCAGTCAGCGAACCGACAGCCGCCCCGCCTCACCCAACCACCGCCCGCGCTCCGGGCCCGAAAGGCCCGAGACGAAACCCGCACTCGTTCGACAGACCGCCACCCTGCGCGTACCTCATGCACCTCACATACACGGCACACCGCGGCAACCTGCCTCTACCAACAGCTACAACACCCCGAGTTCAAAACTCAGCAGCTTCCGGCGTCAGCCTTCTGGTGGCGCGGGCCGGAAGGTCCCCGCTATCCCGCGACAGCGATGTTTATCGCCAGCGCAGCGATAAGGGCACTGGACAACAGCGCGGTGGCGAAGCGACCTCTCCGGCTCGTAAGGAAGCGGCCCAGTAGCGCGCCCCCTCCGGCCAGGAGGAGTTGCCAGCTGCCGGAGGCCGCGACGATGGCGGTGACGTACGCGATTTCTTCCGGTGGGGTACTGCCTACATGGGATTGCCGCCCCAGGAAAAGCGCCACGAAGTAAATGGCCGGCCATGGGTTCAATGCCGTCAGGCCGAGGAAGGTGAGGTAGGAGCGCAGGGGGTTCGCCCCTGGCGCTGCGCCCTTCGGGGACCCCTCGATGCTGTGGTGGCGCTTGAATGCCGGGGCTGCGGTGCGGATGGCCATTCCGATAAGGATCACGGCGGCAGCGAAACGCAGCGGTCCGGCGAGCGGCGCGATCGCGGTGGCCAGCGCGCTTCCGCCCAGTACGGCCGCCACGGCGTAGAGCGCGTCGGCCGTGGTGGCGCCCATGGCAGCGGCGGCGCCTACTCGGAACGACGTGCGGGCCGTTGTGTTGATCATGAGTACCGCTACCGCGCCCACGGGAACGGCAAGTCCGTACCCCGCCCACATTCCGGCGATTATGGACTCGGTCATGAAGTCCCATATGGAGTGAAGGTCTTACCCCGCTGTGGCTTATCCCGCTGTGGATTCCATTCGCCGCGAATTACGCGCCCAGATGCGGTCGTTGATGTCATGTGATCAGTCTCACCGGAATGACCTTCCGGGTCCATCGAATCTTTCCGCACAGCATCGTGTTGTGTAGCCGAATGATTGATCCCCGGCTCCAGACCCTCCGCGTCCTGAACGAGGAGAAGACCATCACCGCCGCCGCGGCCGTTCTGCATCTCTCCCCCTCCTCCGTCTCTCAGCAGTTGCGTCAGCTCTCCACGGACCTCGGCGTGGAGTTGTTGGAGCATTACGGGCGCAATGTGCGGCTCACGGCTGCCGCGCGGACGCTGCTCGGCCATGCTCACACCCTGTTCGCGCAATGGGAGCGCGCGAGCGGGGACCTGGCCAGGCATCGGGAGGGCGGGGCCGGGGAGTTGCGGGTGTGCGGGGTGGCGACGGCGTTGGCCGCGGTGGTGGCGCCGGCGGTCGCGGAGCTGCGGCGGCGGTATCCGCGGATGTCGTTCGAGATCGGCGAAGACCCTGACGAGGACCGGTTCCACCTGCTGCTCATGGACCGTACGGACATCGCCGTCGTCATCCCCGCGCCGGGCGCCCCGGCGCCCGACGACGAACGCTTCGAGCAGCACCCTCTGCTCGTAGAGCCCCAGGATCTGCTCGTTCCCAGGCTCCACCCCTTCGCCGCGGCGGGCTCCGTCGCGCTGGCGGACGCCGCCGGGGAGGACTGGCTGCGGGCAGGCGACCCGCGCGATCAGCATCGGTTGTTCGTCACGGCGTGCGCTTCGGCTGGGTTCGCGCCTCGGGTCAAGCACAACGCGGTCGACTGGAGCGCGGTGGCGGCGCTGGTCGCGCAGGGGTTCGGGATCTGTCTCGTGCCGCGGCTCGCGAGTCTCCCCGACGGTTTCGATGTCGTACGGGTCCGGCTGCACGGCGAACCCATGCCCGTACGCAGGGTGGTGGCCTGCGTCCGGCGCGGAAGCAGCGGCGTGCCCGTGATCGCCCGCGGGCTCGACGCGCTGAGGGAAGCGGCGTCGGACTGGCAGCTTTCGGTGGGAGCCGGGCCCGGCGATGGGCCGTATGGGTGAGCAGGGACGATTCTGCTTGACCCCTTCGGGTGAGCCGGGGCTTTTCGCACCCTGACTTGGGCAGCGTCGAAAGGCCGTATCACCGACTCGAACCAACTCGAACCGACTCGACTCAAAGGGGTTGCCCTCGTGCGCATTCGAACCGTCTCGGCCGCCGTCATCAGCGGGCTCGCGCTGCTCGCCGTCGTACCCGGCTCCGCCTCCGCCGCCGAAGGGCAGTTCCGGTACACGTACAAGACCACCGAGGGGTACGAGGCCGTCGGGTTCCTCAACGACCCGCGCAGCGGGAAGTGCATCAACCTGAACGGCGTCGGGTCCGACACCCTGCCGCCCGGCCACTCGCCGAAGAACCGGACCGACCGGACGGCTACGGTCTTCCTGCACGCCAACTGCGCGGGCGGGGAGTACTTCTCCCTGCGCCCGCACACCGGCGGCGGCTCCGAGCGGCTGAAGGTGCGTTCGGTCGTCTTCTCCTGAAGCCGTCGGGCCTCGGACCTCGGGCCCTACGCCAGGGCCCGAGCGCGCGCCGCGCCACTCAGCCGCCCGGGAGGCGGAAACGCCGCCGCCGGGGGACGGTGGGCGTAAGGGGATCAGGCGGAAGCGAGTGACGGACGGCGGAGACCATGAGTGAGGGCGGATCGCGGCGCTGCCTGGTGACGGGCGCCACGGGGTACATCGGCGGCCGGCTCGTACCCGAGCTGCTGGCGGCCGGGCACCGGGTGCGATGCGTCGCCCGTTCCCCGGAGAAGCTGCGCGACCACCCCTGGTCCGATCAGGTCGAGACCGTACGCGGCGACGTCACCGACGCCGACTCGATCGGCGCCGCGCTGCGCGGCGTCGAGGTCGCGTACTACCTGGTGCACGCGCTCGGCACCGGCTCCGGGTTCGAGGCGACCGACCGCCGGGCCGCCCGTGTCTTCGGCGAGCAGG
>NZ_JBHVHQ010000109.1:3049-14689 GCF_042800135.1 Streptomyces sp. NPDC057654
CCCCACCTGCGCTCGCGCGCCGAAGTCGGCCGCATCCTCCTCGGCTCCGGCGTGCCGACCACCGTCCTGCGCGCCGCCGTCATCATCGGCTCCGGCTCGGCCTCCTTCGAGATGCTGCGCTACCTCACCGAGCGGCTGCCGGTGATGGTCACCCCGAGCTGGGTGCGGACCCGTATCCAGCCGATCGCCGTCCGGGACGCCCTGCGCTACCTCGTCGGCAGCGCCGCCATGCCCGACGACGTCGCCCGCTCCTTCGACATCGGCGGCCCCGACGTGCTGACCTACCGGGAGATGATGCGCCGGTACGCGTCCGTGGCCGGGCTGCCGGACCGTCTCATCGTGCCCGTGCCGATGCTCTCGCCGGGGCTGTCCAGCCACTGGGTCGGCCTGGTCACGCCCGTGCCCCGGTCCATCGCCCGGCCGCTCGCGGAGTCCCTTCGCTATGAGGTGGTGTGCGCCGAGCACGACATCACGCGGTGCGTGCCCGACCCGCCCGGCGCGCCCCTCACCTTCGACGAGGCACTGTCCCTGGCGCTCCAGCGGGTGCGGGACGCGCAGGTCAGCACCCGCTGGTCGTCGGCGTCCGTGCCCGGCGCGCCCAGCGATCCGCTGCCCACGGACCCCAGCTGGGCCGGCGGCAGCCTCTACACCGACCGGCGCGAACGTACCGTCGCCGCCCGCGGCGACCAGCTGTGGCGGGTCATCGAGAGCATCGGCGGCGACAACGGCTGGCACTCCTTCCCGCCCGCCTGGGCCGTACGGGGCTGGCTCGACCGGCTGGTCGGCGGAGTGGGGCTGCGGCGCGGGCGGCGGGACGCCCAGCGGCTGCGGGTCGGGGACTCGCTGGACTTCTGGCGCGTCGAGGAGATCGAGCGCGGACGGCTGCTGCGGCTGCGCGCCGAGATGCGGCTGCCGGGGCTGGCGTGGCTGGAAATGTACGCGGACGAGGACGACGCGGGGCGGACCCGCTACCGGCAGCGGGCGCTCTTCCACCCGCGGGGGCTGCTCGGCCATGCCTACTGGTGGAGCGTGGCGCCGTTCCACGCCCTGGTCTTCGGCGGCATGGCCCGCAACATCGCCCGCGCCGCCGAGTCCGCCGGCGCGGAGGCCCCTTGACCGCGCCCGCCTCGCCTCACCCTCCCCCGGCCCGTCCTATGGGAGCATCTGCGAGCCACGAGCCGCGCAATTCCGGCAATCTCCCTTTCCCCTGTAAGGAGTCCGCTCGCGTGAGTGTTTCCGTGGTGCTGTTCACCTCCGACCTGCGCGTGCACGACAACCCGGTGCTGCGCGCCGCGCTGCGCGAGTCCGACGAGGTCGTCCCGCTGTTCGTGGCGGACGACGGGGTGCACGAGGCCGGGTTCGACGCACCGAACCGCCGCGCGTTCCTCGCCGACTGCCTCGCCGATCTCGACGCCTCGCTCCGCTCGCGCGGCGGCCGTCTGGTGCTCCGCCGCGGCGACGTGGTGGACCGGGCGTGTTCCGTCGCGACGTCCGCGGGAGCGCGACGGCTGCACATCGCGGCCGGGGTGAGCCGCTACGCGCTGCGGCGCGAGGAGCGGCTGCGGGCCGCGCTGGAGGGGACGGGCTGCGAGCTGGTGGTGCACGACGCGGTGGTGACGGCCATCGCGCCCGGCCGGCTGACGCCCTCGGACCGCGATCACTACGCCGTGTTCACGCCGTACTTCCGGCGCTGGAGCCAGGAGGGCGTACGAGCCGCCGTCGGCGCGCCGCGCACGGTGCGCGTGCCCGATGAGGTGGCGAGCGAGCCACTGCCGTCCCGTGCGAAGGTCACCGGGGTCTCGGAGGGGCTGGCCGAGGGCGGCGAGACGGAGGCCCGGCGGCGGCTGCGGGCGTGGTGTTCCGGCGGTCTGGCCCGGTACGAGAAGGGCCACGACGACCTGGCGGGCGACGCCACCTCCCGTCTCTCCCCGTATCTGCACTTCGGCGCGGTGTCGGCGGCCGAGGCGGTGCAGCGGGCGCGGCGGACGTCGGGGCCCGGCGCCGAGGCGTTCGTACGGCAGATCGCCTGGCGGGACTTCCACCACCAGGTGCTCGCGGCCCGGCCCGAGACGTCCGCGGCCGACTACCGGCCGCGCGGCGACCGGTGGCGCGAGGACGCCGGGGAGATCGATGCCTGGCGCACGGGGTGTACGGGCTTTCCGCTGGTGGACGCGGCGATGCGGCAGCTCCTCCACGAGGGGTGGATGCACAACCGGGGCCGGATGCTCGCCGCGAGCTTTCTGACCAAGACGCTGTACACGGACTGGCGGGTGGGCGCCCGGCACTTCCTGGACCTCCTGGTGGACGGGGACATCGCCAACAACCAGCTCAACTGGCAGTGGGTGGCGGGCACCGGCACCGACACCCGGCCGAACCGGGTGCTCAACCCCGTGGTGCAGGGCAAGCGCTTCGACCCGCGCGGTACGTACGTACGCCGCTGGGTGCCGGAGCTCGCGGAGGTCCCGGACCGGTACATCCATGAGCCGTGGCGACTGGCGGAGCACGACGACGGGGCCCCGGCCGGCTATCCAGCCCCGGTCGTCGAACTCTCCCGTGGCCGCGACCGGTTCGAACGGGCCCGCGCTACGGTAGGCGGATGAGCGCGAGAGGAACCGTGCGCCCCGGAGGCCGGAGCGCACGCGTGCAGGAGTCGGTCCACCGGGCAGTCCGGGAGCTGGTCGAGGAGCAGGGGCGGGACGGGCTGAGCGTGCCGATGGTGGCGGCCCGCGCGGGCGTCACGCCCTCGACGGTGTACCGGCGGTGGGGCGACATCGGCGAGCTGCTGTCCGATGTGGCGGTCGAGCGGCTGCGGCCGGAGGGCCCGCCGGAGGACCTGGGGTCGCTGCGGGACGATCTCCACGCATGGGCGGAGCTGTTCCTGGACGAGATGGCGTCCCCGCCCGGACGCGCCTATATCCGGGACGCCCTGATCGGCGACCCGGACGGCGGCAATGCCGGGCAGTGCTCGGCGTACGCGGCGCAGCAGCTCGCGGTGGTCTTCGGCCGGGCCGCCGAGCGCGGCGAGGCGGCGCCGGAGCTGGAGTACGCGATGGATCATCTGGTGTCGCCGATGATGTACCGCATCCTGTTCCGCCCGAGCCGCCCGCTGACGGCCGAGTACGCGCGTGAGCTGGTGGACGACCTGATGTCCCGCCGCGCCGGCCCCCGCAAGGGTTAGAGGAGCGCCAGCTCCGGGGCCGGGCGGTGCGCCTGCTCGTACGCGCCGCCGACCCGGATCAGGGTCGCCTCCTCCAGCGGCCTGCCGATGAGCTGCATGCCGATGGGCAGGCCCTGCGCGTCGCGGCCGACAGGGACGGAGAGGGACGGGAGACCCGTGAGGTTGGCGGGGGCGGAGAGGCGTACGTAGCTCTCGGAGACCGGCTCCTCGCTGCCGTCGGCCCAGTGGAGCATCGGCTCGTCGGCGCGCGCGGCGGTCGAGGTGACCGTGGGCGCGGCGACGACATCGACGTCCGCCAGCAGCTCGTGCCAGCCGTCGCGCATCAGGGTGCGGGCGCGCTGGGCCCGGATGTAGTCGGTCGCGGGCATGAACTCCCCGGCTTCGAGCAGCAGCCGTACGTCCTCGGAGTACAGCTCCGGGACCGCGCGCAGGGTCTCCTGGTGGTATGCCGTGGCCTCGGGCACGAGCAGGCCCCACTGGGCGGCGTGGACGTACTCGGCCATGGGGATCTGTACGGGCACGGCGGTCGCGCCGAGTGCGGTGAGGGCGTCGATGGCGTGCCGGACGGCCTCCTCGACCTCGGGCTGGACGCGGTCGAAGAAGAAGTTGACGGGGACGCCCACGCGCAGCCCTCGCAGGTCCCGGCCGAGGTCGCGCCCGTAGTCCTGCGGCTGCTGGCCATCGCCGTACGGGGCGGCCGTTTCCCGCGGGTCGTCGGGGCCGGCGAGCGCGGCGAGGACGGTGGCGGTGTCGCGGACCGAGCGGGTGATCGGGCCGACGTGGTCGAGGGACCAGGAGAGCGGGGCGACGCCCTGCCGGGACACCAGGCCGAAGGTCGGCTTGAGGCCGACGACGCCGGTGAGGGCGGCGGGGATGCGGATCGAGCCGCCGGTGTCGGTGCCGAGCGCGAAGGTGGCCGCCCCTGCGGCGACGGCCGCGGCCGAGCCGCCGCTGGACCCGCCGGGCACATGGCCGGTCGACCAGGGGTTGCGGGTCTGGGGCGTGATGGTCCCGTAGGCGAACTCGTGGGTGTGGGTCTTGCCTACGAGGACCGCGCCGGCGGCGCGGAGCCGCGCCATGACGGCGGCGTCCGTGTCGGGCACGCGGCCGGCCCGTACACGGGAGCCCGCGGCGGTGGCGACGCCCGCGGTGTCGATCAGGTCCTTCACGCCGACGGGGATGCCGTGCAGCGGGCCGCGGCCGCGCCCGGCGGCTATCTCGCGCTCGGCTTCGCGGGCGGCGGCACGGGCGGCGTCGGCGGTGACGGTCGCGTACGCGCTGATCTCCGGCTCGACGGCGGAGATGCGGCTCAGCACGGAGTCGGTGAGCTCGACCGGGGAGAGGGACTTGTCGGCGATGGCGCGGGCGGCCTCGGTGAGGGTGAGCTGGAAGGGCTGGGTGGTGGTCGTCATGGCGGTGCTCCTCAGCGGGGGCGGCGGGGGCGGTTGGTTACGCGGGTTGGTTACGCGGCCGGGGCGGGGGCCGGTAGTGGTTACGCGGCCGGGGTGGGGGCCGGGGCCGGCGGGAAGGCGGGGGCCGTGTCGCCGAGGGGGATGGCGCGCAGGACGCTGACGACCTGGTGGATGCCGTTGACGGTCGCCGTGAGGACGGGCAGCCGGTCGGCGGGGAGCGGCAGCCCGGCGCGGCCGGCGAGCAGCGCGAGGTCGTCCGTGGACAGGTCGTGAGTGTCGTGAGCAGGGGTGTCGTGAGTGCGGATGTCGTGAGTGCGGGAGTCGTGAGTAGCGGGCATGCGGCGGCCCGTCCTTCCTAAAAGCTCTTTCTTGACTTTTAGAGACGTTAGACGTCACAGTCGACTAACGCAAACACTGAGCTTTAAGAGCGGAGAGGCCCCCATGACCCGCTGGCACGTAGGCGACGGCATCACCGTCCACCGCATCGACGAGATCGCCCTCCCCCCGGAGACCGGCCCCTGGCTACTGCCCGCCGCGACGCCCGAGGTCGCGGCCCAAACGCCGTGGCTGACACCGGAGTTCGCGGGCGAGGACGGCGGGCTGCGCCTCGCCGTACACACCTTCGCCGTGGAGATCGGCGGCCTGCGCGTACTGATCGACACCGGCATCGGCAACCACAAGACGCGCGCCAACCCCGCCTGGCACGACCTCGACACGCCCTACCTCGACCGGCTCACCGCCGCGGGCTTCGCCCCCGAGACGGTCGACTACGTGATCCTCACCCACCTGCACGCCGACCACGTCGGCTGGAACACCCGCCGCGCCGCCGACGGCTCCTGGCGCCCCACCTTCCCCAACGCCCGCTACCTCACCTCCCGCACCGAGTACGACTACTGGTCGCGCGTCGACATGGAGGAGAGCCGCCGCCAGATGCTCCAGGACTCCGTCGCCCCGGTGCGCGAGGCGGGGCTGCTGGACCTCGTGGACGTGGCCGAGGGCGGCACGGAGGTCGTCCCCGGCATCACCCTGCTGCCCACGCCGGGGCACACGCCCGGCCAGATCTCGGTCACCCTGCGCGGCGGCGGGCACTCCGCGGTCATCACCGGGGACTGCGTGCACCACCCGGTGCAGCTCGCCCACCCGGACCTGTGCAGCAGCGTCGACATCGACGCCGAGCAGGCTGCCCGGACCCGGACCCGGCTGCTGGCGGAGCTGGCCGGCACGGGGACGCTGCTGCTCGGCAGCCACTTCCCGCCGCCGACCGCCGGGCTCGTACGGCGCGACGGCGACGCCTTCCGGCTCGTCCCCGCGCCCGCCGGATCGCAGGCCACGGGCGCTGCCGCGGTCGGCGGATAGGGCGTTGTCAGTGGTGGCGCGTACGCTCCGGAGCATGAGTTACGCAGACCTGCGCGAACTCCAGAGCGCGCTCAGCACCGCCTCGGACATCGCCTTCTCGATCGAATCCGCACCCGCGGCGCACGAGGCCGACCAGCTCGTCGACGCCCTGCGCCGGGCGCTCGCCGCCGCGAGCTCCCTCGGGACGGGCGGCGGCGCCACGGGCTGCTCGGAGCATCCGCGCGGGGCGGTGGACCCGTTGTTCGGTGACAAGAACGACCCGCTGCCGCCGGGGTGGGGCCGCTGCCTGCTGTGCAACGACCGCCGGCGGCGGGCCAGCGCGCAGCGCCGGGGCTGGCGCTGACCCGCGCCCCCGCCGCGGATCGGCGGTAGCTCCGGGCCGCGCCGTACGGCTCAGGCCGCGTTGACGAGCCTCATATACCGGGTCCAGTCCCAGTACCGGCCGGGGTCGGTGTGGTCCGTGCCGGGCACTTCGACATGGCCGATGATGTGGCCGCGGGTCTTGGGGATGGCGTACCGGTCGCAGATGGCCGCGGTGAGCGCCGCCGAGGCGCGGTACAGGGCGTCCGTGAAGTACTCCGGCTTGTCGACCCAGCCCTCGTGCTCGATGCCGATGCTGCGGGTGTTGTAGTTCCAGTTCCCGGCGTGCCAGGCGACGTCCTTCTCGCGTACGAACTGGCCGATGTACCCGTCCGCCGAGGCGACCGCGTAGTGCGCGGAGACCTTCGAGGACGGGTCCTTGAAGATCTTCATCGTCTTGGGGAACGTCGCCTGCGTGACGTGGACGACGACGAAGTCGACCGGGTACGCGGTGGGGCGGTCGGAGACCGTGTAATTGGCGGGGCTGGCCGGGATCCAGTGGAGCGGCGGATAGGCCGGGTCAAGCTGCGGCGCGGCGCTCGCGCTGTGGCCGGTCATGCGGGCGGCCGCGGTGAGGCCGACGGCGGCGGCGCCGATGAGGGTCGAACCGCGCAGAAGGTGTCTGCGGGACAGGCCGGGTCTGTGGTGCTCGTGTTCTGCCATGCGTTCTCCCGAGTCCATAGCTGCTGACGTAGCTGCTGATACAGGCAGGTACATGCCACTCGCTGGCGCGCCTCCATGCTGAGGTTTCAACGACTCCACGCCAAGAACCGCACGGCGCGCGGCGTTTCCCCCACCCCGGTTACAGGAGGTAATTCCGGTGACGCGCAGGGGAATTGGACACGGACATTCCGGCCGACGGCGTGTCCGTCGACGGGCGCTCCACACCCTCGAATACCGGAACCCGATTCCCTTGGCTACATATCCATTCACCCATTGTTTGCAAGGCTCGTGTCACACGTCACCTTTGATTCACTTTCGCTTTGTCCGCTTTGGCGGGCTATTTTACGTCTATGGCCTATTAGCGGGACAGCGCACCGTCTGCCATAGTCGGTCTCACGACCCCCATTGACCCGGGCAAGGTCGACCACAACGCCGTGGACAACACCCCTTTCGTCCGCGGCGACACGCAGAGGCCCCCGCGCTGTCGCATGACGACGGATGGGGGCCTCTGCGTTTTCGCCCCCCCGGAACGCGACGGCCAGGGGCCAGGCGACAGGCGGCAGAGGTCAGCGGTCGGCGGCGCGCATCTCGAACCAGGTCGTCTTGCCGCGCGGCAGCAGGTCCACCCCCCAGCGGTCCGAGAGCTTGTCCACCAGAAAGAGGCCGCGACCGCTGATGTCCAGCTCTTGCACCGGCATCAGGCAGGGCAGCCCCCGAGAAGGGTCGCAGACCTCGATCCGTATCCAGCCGCGCCGCCGGTGCATCCGCAGCCCGAAGGAGCGGGCGCCCGTGTGCCGGACCGCGTTGCCGACGAGTTCGGACACCAACAGGACGGCGTACTCGGAGAGTTGGGGGGACATCCCCCACTTGCGCAGCACCACGCACTGGGTCAGCCGGCGGGCGCAGGCGGCGGACTCGGGACGCGAGGACAACCGCACCTCTCGGGCCGTCGGGTCCCCGTACAGCTCGAACACCTTGGCCGCCGGATCCTCGTCGACGGCCGGCGTCCACCGCGCCCCGGCCGTAGCGGCTCGCGGCTGCGGCTGCCCCATTTCCTCCAAGCCCGCCATGGCACCATCATGGCCGCCAAAATGCCCCTCCGGGGTGGAACGGAGGGATTCATGCGGCCGGAATCCGCCGTTCCGCGCAACCCTCCCGACATATGCCAACGGCAGTTAATCTCCCGAACCACCCCGCTGACCTGCGGTGACCTTTCGCATAGGGAAGATCACCAAACGTCTGCGGGCGGGAAAAATTAGGCTGGCCGGAGCCCGGGATAATTCCCCCGCAAGGAGCACGGCCCGCCGGGCGCCGCCCATAACTCACGGGCGGTCAGCGGAACTTGGCCTTGCCGGGCCCGTCCTCGACGAAGCTCCGCATCCCGGTCTCCCGGTCCTCGGTCGCGAACAGACCCGCGAACCAGCCGCGCTCGATGGCCAGCCCCGTGTCGATGTCGGTCTCCAGCCCCGCGTCGACGGACTCCTTGGCCGCGCGCAGCGCGATGGCGGGCCCCGCGGCGAGCCGGGCGGCCCACGCGTGCGCCTGCCCGTACACCTCCTCGGCCGGTACGACCCGGTCGACGAGCCCGATCGTCAGCGCCTCGTCCGCGCGCACCTGGCGGCCGGTGAAGATCAGGTCCTTGGCCTTGGACGGGCCGACGAGCCGGGCGAGGCGCTGGGTGCCGCCCGCGCCGGGGATCAGGCCGAGCAGGATCTCGGGCTGGCCGAGCTTGGCGTTCTCGGCGGCGATCCGGAAGTCCGCGCAGAGCGCCAGCTCGCAGCCGCCGCCGAGCGCGTACCCGGTGACGGCCGCGACGACGGGCTTGGGGATGCGGGCGACGGCGGTGAACGCGCCCTGGAGGTCACGGGCGCGGGCCACCATCGCCGCGTGGTCCATGTCCCGCATCTCCTTGATGTCCGCGCCGGCCGCGAACACCTTCTCCCCGCCCCAGATCACCACGGCGCGCACGTCCTCGCGCCGCGTCGCCTCCTCGGCCAGCTCGCGCAGCCGGTCCTGGGTGGCGGAGTCCAGCGCGTTCATCGGCGGGCGGTCCAGGCGGATGGTGCCGACGCCGTCGGCGGCCTCAAGATGCACAGTCATGGCAGCAGGTTAGCTGCCGTTAACAGCCTCCGCGCCGGTGCGTTCGGTCACAGGCCACAGCCGCCGGCCGCAGGGGCCGCACCGCCACCATCCGCCACTCCCTTGCCCCTTGTCCCTTCGCCTCAGCGCCGGGTCCAGTCGGCCCACGACATGTTCCAGCCGTTGAGGCCGTTGTCCGGCTGGATCGTCCGGTCCTTGGAGTTCTTCACGATCACGACGTCGCCGACCATCGAGCTCTTGTAGAACCAGGCGCCCGGCGTGGACGGGTCGCCGCCGCCGCGCTGGTCGAAGAGGCCCACGCAGCCGTGGCTGGCGTTGACCGAGCCGAAGGTGCCGGCGCCCGACCAGTAGTTGCCGTGGATGAACGTGCCCGAGTTGGACAGCCGCATCGCGTGCGGCACGTCCTTGATGTCGTACTCACCGCCGAAGCCGACCGTCTCGCCGTTCATCCGCGTCACGTCGTACTTCTCGCTGATCACCATCTGGCCGTTGTACGTGGGGTTGGAGGGGCTGCCGGAGGTGATCGGGATGGTCTTGACGACCTTGCCGTCGCGCTTGACGGTCATCTCCTTGGAGCTCGCGTCCACCGTGGAGACCTGGGAGCGGCCGACGGTGAACTTCACGGTCCGCGTCTGCGTGCCGTACACGCCGGGGCGGCCCTCGATACCGTTGAAGTCGAACGACAGCGTGACCTTGGTCCCCGCCGCCCAGTACTTCTCCGGGCGGAAGTCGATCCGGTCGTTCCCGAACCAGTGGCTCTTGACCGGCACGGACGGCTCGGCGGTCACCTTGATCGCCGACTCGACGGCCTTCGGGTCGGTGATGCCGCGGCTGAACTTGATGGAGACCGGCATGCCGACGCCGACCGTCGAGCCGTTCTCCGGGGTGTAGTGGCCGACGAAGGTGTTCTTCGGCGTGAGGGTGGTGAAGGTCGAGTGCTTGGCGGCCTCCCGGCCGTCCTCGTCCCGCGCGACGACGTCCACCGTGTACTTGGTGGCGGCGCCCAGGTGTCCGGTCGGCGTCCAGGCCGTCCCGGCGGCGGTTATCCTGCCGTCGACCTCCTTCCCTTTGGAGTCGACGACCTTCACGGTCTTCAACGTGCCCTTGTCGGCGGTGACTTTGAGGGCTCCGCTGGTCGCGGCGTCGGCCGTGCCGTCCTCGGGCGTGATGGTCACCACGGCCCGCGACTCGGCCTTGTCGCCGAGCTTCGCGCCCGCCTTCTTCCCGTCGTCCGAGCCGCCGCCCCCGCCGCACGCGGTCACCAGCAGCAGCAACGCCCCGAGCAGCAGTGCCAACAGGCCCTGCCGCCGCCTCCCCGATCCCGGATGCGCAAACAAAGCGGTCGTCTCCCCTCGAACGGCCCGCGGCCCCGCGGCGTATCCACAGCGCGCCACACCGCGCATGGCGATAGGTAACCACAGGGCACTGACAGATCACCTTCCTCGAATGTCACCGTTCGGTCCCAAGTGGGGCCGCTGGTAAGGGCCGTGCGAACGAGCGTGCTGAGGCGCGGCCGGGCGGCGCGAATCGTACGGTCCGTTCCGGCGGCCCCGACCGGCGGCCGAGGCGCCGCCGGAAGCCGGACCGCGGGGCTCAGCGCAGCGCCGAACCGGCCCGCCACCGCTCCCACGGCATGTTCCAGCCGCTGAGCCCGTTGTCCGGAGCGACCTTGCCGTCCCGCGAGTTGACCACCTCGACCACGTCGCCGATCAGCGACTTCCCGAAGAACCAGCCGGCCGGCGTGGCCGGGCTGCCGCCCTCCTCGTCGCGGAGGCCCACGCAGCCGTGGCTGGTGTTGGCGGAGCCGAACGTCCCGGCGGGGGCCCAGTAGTTGCCGTGCAGGAACGTGCCCGACCGGGTCAGTCGCATCGCGTGCGGCACGTCGTCGATGTCGTACTCGCCGCCGAAGCCGACGGTCTCGCCGTTCATCCGCGTCACGTCGTACTTCTCGCTGATCACCAGCTTTCCGTTGTACGTGGCGTTGCCCGGTCCGCCCGCGGTGACGGGGAGCGTCGCGAGCCGCCGGCCGTCGCGTACGACGGTCATGGTGTGGGCGGCGGCGTCCACCGTGGAGACCTGGGAGCGGCCGATGGTGAAGGCGACCTTCTTCTGCTGGATCCCGTACGCGCGCGCCGCGCCGTGCACGTCGCGCAGCCGCAGATCGAGGGTGACCCTGGTGCCGGGCTTCCAGTACGCGCGCGGGCGGAAGTCGAGGCGGCCGGAGCCGAACCAGTGGGCGGCGACCTCGGTGCGCGGCTCGGCGGTGACGCGGACGGCGCGTTCGACGGCGGCCCGGTCGGTGACGGGCCGGTTGAAGTCCAGGGAGACGATCATGCCGGTGCCGACGGTGGAACGGTGCTCGGGCTGGAAGTAGCCGATGAAGCGGTGCTCGGGCACGTAGGTGGTGAAGGCGGTGTGCCGGGCGGCGCGGTGGCCGCGCGCGTCGAGGGCGACGGCGTCCACGGTGTATTTCGCGGCGAGCCGCAGCCCGTCGGGGCCGGTGGGCCGCCAGCGGCTGCCGTCGGCGGAGATCCGCCCCGGTACGGTCCGCTCGTCGCCGTCCTCGATGGC
>NZ_JBHVHQ010000110.1:0-14683 GCF_042800135.1 Streptomyces sp. NPDC057654
GGCCCCGGAGCCGTCACGGCTCCGGGGCTCTGTGCGCTGACGACGAGCCGGCGGGCGGCTACTCGTGCGGGGCCCAGAATTCGACGAGGCGGCCGACGCCGTGCTCGACGCCCTTCCAGGAGCCGTCGAAGGCGATCACCGCGATGGAGGCGGTCGGGAAGCCGGAGCGGTTCATACGGGGCAGCAGGTCGCCCTCGGACTCGCCCGCGAGGGCGTCGGCCAGGGCGTGCATGCCGGGGTTGTGACCGACGAGCAGCAGATCGCGCACGTCGTCGGGCGTCTCGTTGAGTACGGCGATCAGCTCGCCGAGACTGGCCTCGTACAGCCGGTCCTCATAGACGGTCCTCGGGCGCTGCGGCAGCTCGTGGACCGCGAGCTTCCAGGTCTCGCGGGTACGGGCCGCGGTCGAGCAGAGGGCCAGGTCGGGGACGATGCCCGCGTCGGCGAGGCGGCGTCCGGCGATCGGGGCGTCCTTGCGGCCGCGCTCCGCGAGCGGACGTTCGTGGTCGTCCACGTCGGGCCAGTCGGCCTTGGCGTGCCGGAGAATGACGATCCTGCGGGATTCCGTGGCTTGGGGGGTCGTACCCCGGGAAGATGCGGCGGCGCTCATACGTCCAGCTTCGCATGAAACCGTCCGTGAGGCGCGGGGTGTTGAAAGCCTTGTTCACCATGGCGGACGCCACGGCCCGTACGGTCAGGACCCCGCGTCCCATACGGTCAGGACCCGGCGGCTCGTACCGTCAGGACCCGGCAGCTCGTACCCGTCAGGACGCCGGCGGCCGGCCGTACGGTCAGAACGACAGCAGGCCGCCGAGCACGTGCCGGAGCACGTCCAGCGCGTGCGAGGCGGAGTCGGAGCTCACCGAGTCCGCGGCGGCCGGCGAGACCGTCAGGGCGAACAGGACGACGAAGGCCACCGCGGGCAGCACCAGGGCCCACCAGGGCAGCCGCGTCTGCGCGGTACGGGGAGCAGGGACGTACGGGTGCGTGTCGGCGGACACGGGGATCGCCTCCGAGCGGTTCGATCGGGCACCGCCGGTTCGCGGTGTACATCAAACCTATGGAGCGGGGACCGTCCATCCCATCCGGCGACCCACCCACTTCCCCCTGACCCAGCACCCCTAAGGGTGGTGGGGCTAGCCCTACCACCGGGGCGCCGGCGGGGGTCAGCAGATCGGTCGGCGGATCAGTCGGCGGGGCGGTCGGCCGGGACGGTCAGGGGGCCGCGATGGAGGCGATGATCCCGATGATCACGGTGATGACGAGCATCACGCCGAGGATGGTCAGCAGGGTCTTCTGGCCGTTTTTGGGGTTCTCATCGAGCACGGGCATGGTCCAAGTCTCGCACCCCGCCCGGCGGTCGCGCCGCGGGGTCCGGCGCCGGCGCGGAACCGCCGGTTCTGCCCGTAGACCTGCCCCTCGCCCCGCCGCCCGTCGGACCGCCGCCCGCCCCCGCCCGTACGCTCACCCATACGCCCGCCGCTCGGCCTGCCCGCCCGTCAGACCTCGTCCTCGATGACGCGGTCGCGGCCCGCCAGTATCCCCGCGAAGATCTGAGGCACCATCAGCGCCGCCATGAGCGCGATCGGCTGCCCCCAGCCGCCGCTGTGCTGGTAGAGCACGCCGACGAGCAGCGGGCCGGGGATGGCGATCAGATAGCCGGTGCTCTGGGCGAAGGCGGAGAGCCGGATCACGCCCGCGCCGCTCCGCGCCCGCATCCCGATCATCGTCAGGGCCAGCGGGAAGGCGCAGTTGGAGAGGCCGATCAGCAGCGCCCAGGCCCAGGCTCCGGCGGCCGGGGCGAGGTAGAGCCCGGCGTAGCCGGTGAGGCCGAAGAGGCCGAGGAGCACCGCGAGCGGGCTCTGCCTGCGCAGCCGGGCGGCGATACGCGGCAGCACGAAGGAGAGCGGCACGCTCACCAGCATGATCACGGCCAGCAGCACGCCCGAGGTGGAGGCGGACATCCCCGCGTCGCGGAAGATCTGCGGCATCCAGCCCATGGTGATGTACGCGCCGGTGGCCTGGAGGCCGAAGAAGATTGCCATCGCCCAGGCGGTGGCGGAGCGGGTGATGGGGGCGCGGGCCGCCTCGTCCCGCGCGGCGCCCGCGGCCGGGCCGCCCGCGGCAGTCCCAGTTGCGGTACCAGTGGCGGCCTCGGCGGCGTTCCGGCGCCTGCCGTCACGGGCGATGGCCGTCCAGGGCAGCACGGCGAGGACGGCGAGGACGGCCCACATGCCGAGTCCGACGCGCCAACTGCCGCCGAGCGCCTGTGTCATGGGCACGGTCGCGGCGGCCGCCAGCGCGGTGCCCGCGGCCAGCGCCATGGAGTAGACGCCGGTCATCGGGCCGACCCGGTCGGGGAAGTAGCGCTTGACGATCACCGGCATCAGGACGTTGGAGACGGCGATGCCGGCCAGCGCGAGGGCGCTCGCGGTCAGGAAGACGGGCGTGCCGCCGGCGAACGGCCGCAGGATCAGGCCCGCGGCGACGGCGGCCATGCCCGCGCAGACGACCGTGCCGGGCCCCCATCGGCGTGCGAGCCGGGGCGCGGCGAAGCCGAAGAGCGCGAAGCACAGGGCGGGCACGGAGGTGAGCAGTCCGGCGACGCCGCCGCTCATGCCGAGGCCCGTACGCACCTCCTTGAGGAGGGGGCTGAGGCTGGTGACGGCGGGGCGGAGGTTGAGGGCGGCGAGGACGAGGCCGGTGATCACCAGGGGGCGCAGCCATCGCGAGCCGGCGCCGCGGGAGTCCGGGAGGTCAGGCATCTCGGACGCCTTGGGTATCTCAGGCGCCTTCGGTACCCCAGGGGTCTTGTGGGTCTCGTGGCTGCGGTCCGCCCCGCCGGGCTTGCTCGTCATAACCTCGTCATCTGCCATGGGCCCATCATAGAATCATGGGATGATTAGCTGTCCAGCTTTTCATGATGAAGTGGATCACCTCCACCGTTCACGTTCAGGAGCCGAGCCTCATGCCACTGACCTCTCCCCGGCGCTCCGCCCTCGTCGACCAGGTGATCGCCGAGCTCCGGACCCAGATCACCTCCGGCGAGTGGCCCGTCGGCTCCCGCATCCCGACCGAGCCCGCGCTGGTCGAACAGCTCGGTGTGGCCCGTAACACCGTGCGGGAGGCGGTGCGCGCGCTCGCGCACAACGGCCTGCTGGACATCCGGCAGGGCTCGGGCACGTACGTCGTCGCCACCAGCGAACTGGCCGGGGTGATGCACCGACGGTTCGCGGACTCCGATCCGGAGCAGGTCGCGGAGTTGCGCGGCGCGCTGGAGACGAGGGCCGCCGCGCTGGCGGCCCTGCGGCGCACCGACGCGGATGTGCGGCAGCTGGAGGCACTGCTCGACCGGCGCGAACGGGCGTGGGAGTCGGGGGACGCGGAACTGTTCGTGGAGGCGGACGCGACCCTGCACGCGGCCGTCGTGGCCGCCGCGCACAACGAGGTCATGAGCGAGGTGTACGCGGACCTCGGCGGGGTGGTGCGCGGCTTCCTGCGCGCGGGGCTCGGCGCGGAGCTGCGGTCGGAGGCGTGGATGGACCACTCCCGGCTGGTCGCCGCGATCCGCGAGGGCGACAGCGAGAAGGCGGAGACCGAGGCGGCGCGGCACAACTACGACTGCCGTCCGGGGCGCCGCACGCGGAGCTGACCACAGCTGGCCACAGGGCCCGGACGGGCGACGCCCCGGCCCCCGCGCGCTGCGGGTTCCGGGGCGTCGGTCGCGTACGTCCGTACGTACGGAGGCTCTGGGGCCGGGCTCAGGCCCCCATCATGTGCACGCCGCCGTCCACGTGGACGATCTCGCCCGTGGTGCGCGGGAAGAAGTCGGAGAGCAGACCGACGACGCCGCGGCCGGCGGGCTCCGGGTCGGCGAGGTCCCAGCCGATGGGCGCGCGGTGGTTCCAGACGTCCGCGAGCTCCTCGAAGCCGGGGATGGACTTGGCGGCCATCGACTTGATGGGGCCGGCCGAGATCAGGTTGCAGCGGACGTTCTTGGCGCCCAGGTCCCGCGCGAGGTAGCGGTTGGTGGACTCCAGGGCCGCCTTGGCGACGCCCATCCAGTCGTACTTCGGCCAGGCGAACTGTGCGTCGAAGGTGAGGCCGACGACCGAGCCGCCGTGCTCCATGAGCGGCAGGCAGGCCGTGGTCAGGGACTTCAGCGAGTACGCCGAGACGTGCACGGCGGTCGAGACGTCCTCCCAGCTCGCCTCCAGGAAGTTGAAGGCGCCCTGCGGGCCGAAGGCGATGGAGTGCACGATGCCGTCGAGGCCCGCGCCGTCGCCCTGGAGCTCGCGGACCTTGTCGGCCAGCCCGTCGAGGTGCTCCTGGTTGGTGACGTCCAGCTCGATGACCGGGGCCGGCTTGGGCAGCCGCTTGGCGATGCGCTCGACGAGGGAGAGCCGGCCGAAGCCCGTGAGGATGACCTCGGCGCCCTCGTTCTGGGCGACCTTGGCGGCCTGGAAGGCGATCGAGGACTCCGTGAGGACGCCCGTCACCAGAATGCGCTTGCCTGCGAGGATTCCGCTCATGCTGATCAGTGACCCATGCCCAATCCGCCGTCGACAGGAATGACGGCTCCAGTGATGTATGCGGCCTCGTCCGAGGCGAGGAAGCGGACCGAGGAGGCGACCTCGGCCGGATCGGCGTAACGGCCCAGCGGGACCTGCCCGACGATGCCCTTGCGCTGCTCGTCGGTGAGGACGCGCGTCATGTCGGTGTCGACGAAGCCGGGGGCGACGACGTTGACGGTGATGTTCCGGGAGCCCAGCTCACGGGCGAGGGAGCGGGCGAAGCCGACGAGCCCGGCCTTGGAGGCGGCGTAGTTCGCCTGCCCGGCGGAGCCCATCAGCCCGACGACGGAGGAGATGAGCACGACCCGGCCCTTGCGGGCGCGCAGCATGGCCTTCGAGGCGCGCTTGACCACCCGGAAGGTGCCGGTGAGGTTGGTCTCGACGACCGACGCGAAGTCGTCCTCGGACATCCGCAGCAGCAGCTGGTCGCGGGTGACGCCGGCGTTCGCCACCAGCACCTCGACCGCGCCCTGCTTCTCCTCGATCTCCTTGTACGCCTGCTCGACCTGCTCGGGGTCCGTGATGTCGCACTTCACGGCCAGGAACCCGGCCGGCGGCTCACCGGAGCGGTAGGTGATGGCGACCTTGTCGCCTGCGTCGGCGAAGGACCGGGCGATGGCGAGGCCGATGCCCCGGTTGCCTCCGGTGACGAGAACCGAGCGGCTCAACGGATCACCCTTTCGTAGGTGGTGCTGGATACACCGAACGTATAGGTCCGCGTCACCGAAAAGAGAATCGAGCTTCGACAGGGGCGAGTGGCGGTCCCTGTCGGGTCTCTACAGAAGGGGGCTCGAACGACGGCCGTGGGCGGGAGGCGTCGCGGGGCCGACGGGCCATGTTCGCCGTCCCACAGCTCGCGACGTGATGCGGACGCGGGAAGGGCGACGCGTGTCCTGCCTCAAGATCCGCTGAGCGAAAAAGGATCAGGGCCGCCTCGTGGGCAGCCCTGATCCTGACTTTCGAAGGGAGTGACGGGCGCGGCTGCCGATCAGTGGCACCAGGTCAAAGAAAGGGGTGTCGTATGGTCAACCGTGCCATTGGTCGTGAGAAGGACCAGGTCTCCGACAGTGGCCTCATCCGTCAGACCGAGAGCCGTGATCGGCTTCGTGCCGGGCAGCGACTGGACCGAGACGCCCACCAGATTCAGATCGCCCTCTGTGCCCTGAACAGCGACAAGAGCCGAGACATCGTCCGGGCCCAGTTGCTCCAGAACGGATGCGAGAGGGTCCAGCAGGACGGCGCAGACGATAGTGAGGCGATGCTGCTCCCCCCGGGGCAACGCGGCGATCGTCTCCATTACCGCAGGAACCTTCAGAGCGCCGTCCAATAGCTCCATCACAGCCGTGCGGTCTGCCACACGGTCGTCTTGGGCTTGAAGGATCTTCAATAGGGGCAGTCCGGCATCGAGAGCATGCTGCCACTGCGGCAGCATGAAATCGATCAGCAGCGCCTCATTGCGCAGTGGTGCCTTGGTGCCATCATCCGCACCGATCCCCGCCAACCAATCGTTGACCTCTGCCCAGCGCCACACCAGCGACCGGCCGACCGTCCCCTCGGGGTCGGGAAAAGCGCCTCGCTCGGCCTGGCGTGTGCCTTGCACCCACTGCTGTACGTTCTGCCTGCTGCGCCCGGCACGGTCCGCGATCTCGGCGACTCCGACGAGGTCGGGGTCGAGCCGCAGAACACGCAGTTGCGGGAGGTGCTTACGCAGGCTTGCGATGAGGCGGTGTGCCGCATCCACAGCGTCCACGCCGGGACCGGACACTGACAGCAGGTGAAGGTTTCGGTGACGGGTCAGTAGTCCGTCGAAGACGTCGAAGACGACATCGAGTGCGGAGGTGTCGTCCACAGTGACGCCTTCGACGACGAAGATGAATTCGTACTCCACGACCAGCAGTCCCCCTTCGTGCAACACGGTCCCTGACACTCGATCGACGCTTGAAGCCTTAAGTTCAGCGTCGCCGACGAAGCCGTCTGTTGTCAATCGACAACAGGCGTACGAGCGGGTCGGCGCGGGTCGTCCGCCGGGAGCGGGCACCGCCTGGCCAGCCTCTCCAGGCGACGAGCCGTCGCGGTCGGATTCCGGGGGGTGCCGCCGACGGGTTGCTCGGTACAGGTGTCCTCGCATGGACAGAAGAGCGTGCCCCAGTGACCACCCTTGCGAATCGTCCACCCCTGATCTGCGAGCTGCCTGAGAACCTTGCGGACATCCTTGTCCGGGTGATCAGAAGCGTTCAGTTCCCGTCCGACCACAAGCGGCCTCCCCAACCAGCGCGCCCAAAAGGCCAGTTGCCCGTCAACCGCCCGTGACGGAAGACCATACCCCTGGGGTATGACAAGCGACTAAACCGCACGTCAATAGGCATAAATCGAGCCCCGGTCCCAGCCTCAGCACTGAGCGACATCACCCGATCAGACTTCGACGGTCACGTGACACGACGCGCTACGTTCGATCGCATGACTGCCACGGAGCGCTCCGGCCTCAACACGGCACCGGCCGTCCGCACATCGGCGAAGGGGCACGCCGCCGCCATGGGACTCGACGTGCCCTCGTACGTGAGCGCCACCGCACTGCGCCAGATGGCGGAGGGCGCGGTCGTCGCCCGCCGTTTCGCGGAAGCGGACGCCGCGATCAGCGCCACGGAGGCCCTGCCGGCCCCCGAGGGCATCGGCCCGGAGGCCGATGAGGCCGAGTTGTCAGCGGCTCGGGCCGGGATCGCCGAGGCACTCGCCGCCGAGGCCCGAGACACGACGTGACCTCACCGGCCTTCGACTGCGACGCGAGCATGCTCATCGCCCTGGTCCGGCACGAGGAATCCGCTCACCGCCGAGCACGTCAGCCGGACGGCAGCGCCCCGGGGGACGACCTGCGCGGCGGGCAGAGCGGCAGAGAGAGCAGGCCGGGCGGCAGCGCCCCATCCAACAGGGAGGCGAGCGGCGGGGGCGGCTGCCGGGTGGGCGGCATCAGACCGGCGGCTTCGAGGGCCCGGAGGCGGTCCATGGGGTGAGGCCGCGGCCTCCGGGCACAGCCGAGGCGGATGCCCTGGGCTGCGGCCAACAGCAGGTCCGCGAGGCACGCGAGCGGTATCGCCACCGCGCACAGGACGCCCGCGGCGACGGCAGCAGCCACCATGACGGCCGGCGAGGGCGCGGCTCGAACCAGGGGGACAGGCCGCAGGTCGGCCCGGCGAGCGGCCCGGTTCGGCGGGCCGTCGAACGACCCACCGGGGCCGCGCGGCGGCGAAGTGGCCCGCATCAGGCCCGAGCGGCTTCGCAGTCGGCGCGCGCCAGGCGGCAGCGCACCTGTTTGCCGATCGGCGAATGCGCGACCCGCCACCCCGGAGCCAGCAGGTCGAGAATCGACAGCCCGCGCCCCGACTCCGCCTCGGCGTCGTCCAACGCCACGCCGCGTCTGCGCGGCAGGCGACGCGGGTCCGGGTCGTGCACGTTGACGCTCACGCCGAAGGGGACGGCGCGCACCTCCACGACGAGCGGGACCCAGTCGCCGAAGGCGCGGACGGCGTTGCCGACCAGTTCCGACACGACGAGCTGCGCGGATTCGACGGTGTCGGCGTCGATCCCGGCGGCGGTGAGCACCTTCGCGGTCAACGCGCGTACGTCACGAAGGTGTTGCGGGGTCGCGTTGAGGTGGACGGCGAACCCTCGGGGGCGGGGGCGTAGGTAGAAACCGGGGGTGGCGGGGGTGAGGGGTGCGGCTTCGTTCCGGGCCATGACGTACATGGCACCTCCTGCCTGCGGCGGACTGCGAGGGGATCAACTCCGTAACGCCACGCGTTCAATCGACGACCACGAGTGGCGACGCCCTCGATAGTGACGCCCGGCGAACGTGGTCGCAAGTTTTCAACCCGAACGGGTGATGAATCGCCAACAACGGCTCGCATTCCACCAGTTCAAGGTGCGAGACTCCGGCCATGCCCAACTCCCCAGTGGTTCCGACTGTCCGACGGCGCCGCCTCGGAACGACCCTCAAGCGCCTACGCAACGCCGCCGGGCTGACGCTCGAAGAGGCAGCGGCCGCGATGGGCTGGAACGGCCCGAAGATGTCGAAGATCGAGAACGCGGCGCAGACCATTCGCCCGAGTGATGTGGCAGGCCTGCTGAAGGCATACGGGATCAACGATGCGGAAGTGCACACAGCCCTGGAGAACCTGGCCAAGGATGCGGGCAAGAAGGGGTGGTGGCAGACGTACAGCGGCCTCGTTTCAGCGTCGTACGCGGACTACATGTCGCTGGAATCCGACGCCGAGCAGATCTGCGAATGGTCGCCTCTTCTCATTCCCGGACTGCTCCAGAGCGCTGCGTACGCACGGGAAGCCATCACAGGCATCACGCTGTCTCGCACTCCGGAAGAAGTCGCCGCCCTCGCGGAAGTCCGGTTGGCACGGCAATCCGTCCTCACTCGCCCCAGTAACCCGCTGGAACTCTGGGCCATCATCCATGAAGCCGCCCTGCGCCAGCGCTTCGCCGTTCGCCCCGCGACCATGCGGGAACAGCTCCGCAAGTTGCTGGACGCAGCGGAAATGCCAAATGTGACCGTGCAGTTGCTGCCCTTGGACGCAACCGTCCACCCCGGAGTGCTGGGCGGGTTCAGCCTCGCCACCTTCGCTCGCCCGACGCCGGACGTCGTGCTCTTGGAGAACCTCAGCGGCGCGACGTACGTTGAGGGCGATGACGCCGCTCCCTTCGCCAAGGCGTTCGAGCGCATCCGTGCAACAGCCCTACCGGTGGAGGACTCGCTCGCGCGGATCACCGAGATGGAAGAAGGCCACAGAAAGTGATCAACCGAAAGCCGGAGCTCTACGCCCACGACCTCTCCAACGCCGAATGGCGCAAGTCCTCCGCCAGCGGGGCGGAGCACAACTGCGTCGAAATCACCGACCTGCCCGGCGGCGGAGTCGCCGTACGCGACTCCAAGAACACCAACCGCGAGCCCCTGCGCTTCAACGCCTCAGAGTGGGCCGCCTTCCGCCAGAGCATCATATCCGAGGAGTTTTGACCCCAAGGTATGAAGGGGGGAAGTCACAAGTGAACGACGATCACAAGGCGGAGCTGTACGCCTTCGACCTCTCGGCGGCTACCTGGCGCAAGTCCTCCGCCAGCGGTCCGCAAAACAACTGCGTCGAGATCGCCGACCTGCCCGGCGGGGCAGTCGCCATACGCGACTCCAAAGACACCAGCAGCGAGCCCCTACGGTTCAACGCCTCCGAGTGGACCGCCTTCCGCCAAGGCGTCATATCCGGAGAACTCTGAACCCCGAAGATCAGAAGGGGAGGCGGCAAGTGACCGGAGATCGCGAGCCGGAGCCCTACGCCTACGACCTTTCCAGCGCCGCCTGGCGCAAGTCCTCCGCCAGCGGTCCGGAAAACAACTGCGTCGAAATCACCGACCTGCCCGGCGGGGCAGTCGCCATACGCGACTCCAAAGACACCAGCCGCGAGCCCCTACGGTTCAACGCCCCCGAATGGACCGCCTTCCGCCAAGGCGTCATATCCGGAGAACTCTGAACCCACGACACGACCGCCAACGGCCGCCGCACCCGCACCCCGTGGATACGGCGGCCGTGATCATGGACCCACGCTCGCGCAGTGCCGCGAACAGCGCCCAGTTTTCAGCCGCGCCGGTCGAAGAAGTCGTCCAGCCAGTCGCAGACTTCCTGGGCCAGCCGCGTGGGGTTGTTGGCCTGGCAGTGGGCGTCCGCGCCAGTAGAAGCGTCGAGTTCGAGCAGGGTCTTGTTCTGGGCGGGGAGCCCCTCGTGCCAGCGGCGGGCCTGGTCCAGGAAGCCGAGGCCCTCGCCGCTGCCCGCGAGGGACAGGAAGGCGCAGTCGACCTGGGACGGGTCGGCCCGGAAGGTGGCGAAGAGTTGGGCCAGTTCCGCCGCCGTGGTCAGGCCGGAGCGCCACAGGTACATGAGGAAGCCGGCCCGTACCCCGCCACCGCCGGAGGCCATGGCTTCGAGTGACTCGACGGGAAGGAGGCCGCCGCCGTCGGAGATCGGGGTGGTGGCGACGCAGGCGGCGACGCGGCGTTCGGTCATCACGGCGCGGCTGACCATGTAGCCGCCGGCGCTCATGCCCATGAGGGCCAGCCGCGCGGGGTCCGTTCCGTAGGCGTCGACGAGGTGGTCGATGACCGCTCCGATGGGGCGTTCCGTCTCGCTCATCAGGTGCAGCCCGCGCAGCGGAGTGGTGCCCTGGCCTGGCAGGTCCACCATCACCACGGTGTAGCCGCGCCGCCACGCGTTCAGGCCGATGAGGTGGAACACGTCCTCCCGGCAGGTGTCGAGGCCGCCGTGCAGCAGCAGCGTCGGGGCCCCGGGGCCGGCGTCCAGGCGCAGCCCGGGGAGCGACGCGGAGCCGAACGGCACCTCCAGGTACGTCAGGGGCAGTTCCATCAGCCTCGTGGCGTCGGCGAACGCGCTCTCGAACTCACCGATCAGGGACTCGAACGCGGCAGCGTCCCCGGCGGCGAACTGCCACGCCTGCCGGTAGGCGTAGTACGCCTTCATCAGGACCTCGCCGGCGCTGCGCCGCCGCCCCCGCGCCTCCCAGTCCGCTGCCAGGGCGCGCTGCGCGTCGCCGTAGGCCGCGAATTCCTTCACCCAGCTCTCCGTATCGCCGTCCTCGATCCGGGAGGCGACGGCATACAGTTCGCCAGCGTCCGGGCCACCGGTCTTGGCGGCGGCCACGGACATCTGGAACACGAAATCCATGTCGCGGTCGTCGAATCGGTACCTGATGGCACTGCTGCTGCGCTGAATCGGCTCAATCGGCTCATTGCTCATGCACGCCACGCTAAAAGCGGTACGAACAGCGGCGGGAGGACCGAATACGCGGGCCCGCGGACCGTTTACGCGCGCGTGCCACGCCGGTAAGCGTCGGGACCGCAACCGTGACGCCGGTGGAAAGCCCGGCGGAACGCCCGGTCGTCGGAGTAGCCGAGCCGGGTCGCGATGGCCCTGACCGGCAGCGGGGTGTTGCGCAGCAGATCGACCGCCCGGCTGTCGCGGGCCGCCTCGACCTCGGCCCGCCAGCTGGTTCCGGCTTCGCGCAGGTGCTGTTGGAGCATGCGGGAGCTGATCGCCAGGTGCCGGGCGGCGGCGTCGAGCGTGACCGGGCGGTCGGCGAAACCGTCGGCCAGGAAGGCCCGTACCCGGTCGGGCCAGGACTCCGCGGGCAGCCGGCGCCCGTCCGCATGGCTGCGCAGCATCGCGGCGAGCAGGGGGTCCGCTCCGAGCAGCGGCAGGTCGAGGTCCCGGCGCGTCAGCGTGATCGTGGTCGCCGGGCACCCGAAGTCGACGTCGTCCGCCCCCAGGATCTCGGTGAGCGCGTGGTGCCGCCTCGGCGCCGGCTGCACGAGACCGATGTGGGCGGGGCGGATCGGGCTTCCGGTGGCGTGCCGGGCCATGGTCAGGTGCCAGTTCAGTACGTAGGACTCCGCGTGCGGGAAATGGGGTCCGCCCGGCAGTGTCCGTTTGACGACGGGCCCGCCGTCGCCTTCGGCCCACCCGTACGCACCACCGGTGGTGGCTACCGAGATGTAGCGGATCGCCGTGTCGAAGGCCGCCTCCAGTGAGTCCGCCGTAAGGAACAGATAGTCGAACAGACCCTGCCTGCCGGGCTGGTGGTCACGGCCGAAGCGCGCGCCGAACAGCGGGTCGTCCACCGTGTCGGCGGCACGGTCCAGCAGATCCATGCCGAGCCGGCCCTCCACCCAGCCGGCCGGATCGGTGAGCCGCTCCGTGTCGAGACCGGTCGCACGGGCCAGTCGGCCGCTGTCGACTCCCATTCCGGACAACAGATCCAGAAGGACGCGGGGCCCGGCCACCGAAATAGAGCCCAAGCTCGATGAAAGCGAGCCGCCGTCACGGGGAGAGTTCCTCGGATCACTCACTGCGTCTCTCCATTCTTCCTCCGACGCTACACGCCGTGCGATCCGCCCTGACAAGACCACGGCCAAGCCCGGCCGCCGACAAAGGCGCTGGGCAACGGCGCTGGGCAACGGCGCAGCCGACCGGCATGATGCGGAGGAACCGATACCGGAGGATGCCGTGTCTGCTGCTTCGCCTCACTCCATCGACATCGACGCGTCGTTTCTCGCGCTGCCGCTGCGCCCGCTGGCCGACGCGGCGCTGGCCCGCGCGCGGGCGCTGGGGGCCGATCACGCCGACTTCCGTTTCGAGCGGGTGCGCAGCGCGTCGTGGCGATTGCGGGACGCGCGGCCCGCGGGGGCCTCGGACACCACTGATCTGGGGTACGCGGTGCGCGTGGTGCACGGCGGGACGTGGGGGTTCGCGTCCGGCGTGGATCTGACCATGGACGCGGCGGCGCGCGTGGCCGCGCAGGCCGTGGCGATGGCCAAGCTGTCGGCGCGGGTGATCGCGGCGGCCGGTTCCGACGAGCGGGTGGAGCTGGCGGCGGAGCCGGTGCACGCGGAGCGGACCTGGGTCTCCTCGTACGAGATCGATCCGTTCACCGTGCCGGACGCCGAGAAGACGGAGCTGCTGGCCGACTGGAGCGCCCGGCTGCTGCGCGCGGACGGGGTGACGCACGCGGACGCGGCGCTGATGACCGTTCACGAGAACAAGTTCTATGCCGATACGGCCGGCACCGTGACGACCCAGCAGCGGGTCCGGCTGCACCCGGAGCTCACGGCGGTCGCGGTGGACCCGGCGAGCGGCGAGTTCGACTCGATGCGGACGATCGCCCCGCCGGTCGGACGCGGCTGGGAGTACCTGACGGACGGCCGGTACGACTGGGACGCCGAGCTGGCCCGCATGCCGGAGCTGCTCGCGGAGAAGATGCGCGCCCCGAGCGTCGAGCCCGGCGCGTACGACCTGGTGGTGGACCCGTCCAACCTGTGGCTCACGATCCACGAGTCCATCGGCCACGCCACCGAGCTGGACCGGGCGCTCGGTTACGAGGCGGCGTACGCGGGGACGTCCTTCGCCACCTTCGACCAGCTCGGCAAGCTCACGTACGGCTCCCAGATCATGAACGTGACCGGCGACCGCACGGTCGAGCACGGGCTGGCCACCATCGGCTACGACGACGAGGGCGTGGCCGGCCAGTCCTGGGACCTGGTCAAGGACGGCACCCTGGTCGGCTACCAGCTGGACCGGCGGATCGCGAAACTGACCGGGTACGAGCGGTCCAACGGGTGCGCGTACGCGGACTCCCCCGGCCATGTGCCCGTACAGCGGATGGCGAACGTCTCGCTGCGGCCCGCCCCGCAAGGGCCGTCCACCGAGGAGCTGATCTCCGGCGTCGAGCGCGGCATCTACGTGGTGGGCGACCGGTCCTGGTCCATCGATATGCAGCGCTTCAACTTCCAGTTCACCGGGCAGCGCTTCTTCCGCATCGAGAACGGGCGGCTCGCCGGACAGCTGCGCGATGTCGCCTACCAGGCGTCGACGCCCGACTTCTGGGGCTCGATGGCGGCCGTCGGCGGCCCGCAGACGTACGTGCTGGGCGGGGCGTTCAACTGCGGCAAGGCGCAGCCGGGCCAGATCGCGGCGGTCTCGCACGGCTGCCCCTCGGCACTCTTCGAGGGCGTCAACATCCTCAACACCACGCAGGAGGCCGGCCGATGAGCCCGCGCCGCCCCCGAGCCGTACGCCCCGCAGCCCTCGGACAGCAGCACCGCCACCACCCCGCCCAGGAGGCCGGCCGATGAGCCCGCGCAGCAGCAAGCCCCACGAGATCGTCGAACGGACCCTGGAGCTGTCCCGCGCGGACGGCTGCGTGGTCATCGCCGAGGAGCGCTCCACCGCCAACCTCCGCTGGGCCGGAAACGCGCTGACCACCAACGGCGTCACCCGCGGCCGTTCGCTGACCGTCGTCGCGACGGTCGACGGGGCGCAGGGGACCACCTGCGGCGTCGTCTCCCGCTCGGCCGTCACGGCCGAGGAACTGGAGCCGCTGGTGCGGGCCGCCGAGGAGGCCGCGCGGGCCGGCGGGCCGGCCGAGGACGCCCGGCCGCTGGTGGCGGGCGCGGAGCGCTCCCCCGACTTCGCCGACGCGCCCGCCGAGACCTCCTCCGAGGTCTTCGCGGACTTCGCCCCGGCGCTCGGCGAGTCCTTCGCGCGGGCC
>NZ_JBHVHQ010000111.1:0-14658 GCF_042800135.1 Streptomyces sp. NPDC057654
CGCCGAACAGGCCGCCGCGCTGCCGATGGCGGCCGAGACGGCATGGCACGCGCTCGACGGCCTCGGCGTCCAGCCGGGCGAGCTGCTGCTTGTCCACGGCGCGGGTTCCACCGTGGGCGAGGCGGCCGTGCGCCTGGCACTGCACCGGGGTGTCCAGGTGATCGCCACCGCCGGGCCGATGCGGGCCGCAGCCCTCGAAAAGATCGGCGCCCGGGTGACCGGCTACGGCGACGGCATGGCCGAACGCGTCGCCGCACTGGCCGCAGGCCGCGTCGACCGTGCCCTGGACACGGCCCCGACCGGCGGCCGGATCGACCGCGCCCACCAGACCAGCCCGAACGGCGGCTCGCTGCCGACCCTGATCGAGCTGACCGGGGACCCCGACCGCGTCCTGACCGTCTCGGACTTCGCCGCCGCAGCCGAGCTGGGCACCCGGATCGCCCAGATCGAGATGCGCTACGGCCGGATGAGCGAGTTCGCCCGGCTGGCCGGCGAAGGCATCCTCGCCGTATCGGTCGCCCGCACCTACCCGCTCGACCAGATCCAGGACGCGGCCGAGCTCAGCCAGTCCCGGCGGCCCGGCGGCAAGCTCATGCTCGTCCCGTGACCGGGGTACTCAACCAACCAGAGGCCACCGTACGAACTTCAGAAGTCCGTACAACTCCCGATGATCACGCGGTGGCTGTACCCGTTCCCGGCCAGGATCCCCACGAGAACGCGAAGTCACCCTGCCGGCGGTGTATTGGGGGCCTGTCCTCGGCCGCCGGAAAGCCGATACTCCGTGCCCGGCGGGGGCGGGCCGTGCGCCCGCGAGTCCGGAATCGGCCTGGGTCCGTCCTATGCCTGCTGAGCTGCCACCGAGCGCAGCAGGCCCTCCAGGTCTCGCTCTCCCTCGATGGTCTGCGCGCCCCCCTGTACGGCGCCCGCCATCAGATGCTGCGTGACCGGGCGCTCCACCAGCCCCGCCCAGGCCTCGTGCTCGGTGAGGAAGCCGGCGGCGTGATCCTGCGGCGGCAGGGCGCGCTTGGCCGCCGCGACCACTCCGTCGGCCAGGGCGGCGATGCGGTGCGCGACCTGGTGCACGAACGCGTCGAGGTCGGCGGCCGGGACGGCGCGGTTGATCCACCCGTAGGCGGCGGCAGTGGTGGCGTCGATGCGATCACCGGTCAGGACGAGTTCGAGGGCGCGGTTGCGGCCGACCTTTTCGAGGAGGTACTGGGTGCCACCGCCGCCGGGGGTGATACCCATAAGGGCCTCGATTTGGCCCAGGCCGGCGGTCTCGACAGCGGCGAAGGACAGGTCCGCGGCGGCGACGAACTCCGCGCCGCCGCCGCGTGCCGTCCCCGCGAGCTTGACGATGGTCACCTGCGGCTGGCTCCGCAGGAGCTCGCCGACGGACTGGAACGCGTTGAGCCCGGCGGGAGCCGAGGCGGTGAGTTCGGCGAGCGCGTCCGCTTGCTCCAGGATGTTGATGTCGACATGTGCGATGAAGAACTCCGGGATCCCGCTCTGGACGACGATCACCTTCACCGTGGCCTCGGAGCGAAGGCCGGTGAGCAGGTCCCGCAGCTCGCGCATCATGATCGCGCTCAGTGCGTTCACGGGTGGGTTGTCCAGCGTGATGGTGAGGACGCCGCCGTCCAGGTCGGTGCGCAGCGTGGTGAATCCGTCGAGGGGCATGGCTCTGATCCGTTCGGAGCTGGGTCGGTATCTCTTGCATACCTAGGGTCAGAGGCGGGACTACGGTGGTCAAGAACGCACTTTCCAGTAACCAGGGATCCCCGAGGACACCGTCATGCCGACCCCCGCGCCCAGCGTCGACCCGATAGCCGCCGACCCCGACTTCGTTTTCGCCCCCGACTGCCCCAGCCGCCCCATCCTCGACCAGATCGCCGACAAGTGGTCGATGATGGCGATGACCGTGCTGGTGCGTCCGACCCGGTTCAACGAGATCAAGCGACGGCTTGAGGGAGTGACCCAGCGCGTACTGACCCAGACGCTGCGCCGACTCGAACGCAATGGGATGGTGCGGCGGACGGTACTCCCGACGTCACCGGTGGGTGTGGAGTACTCGCTGACCCCGCTCGGCGAATCGTTGCGCGAACCCTTCCTGCGTCTGTACGCCTGGACCGTCGAGCACAGTGCGCAGATCCGCGCCAGCCAGGCCGAGTTCGACGCGCGCCCGTAGTCTGCCGCCCGTACCTCCTGTGACGCGGTCCTGCCCCAGCGCCGTCGGCTGCGGGACCGCGGCCGACGCCCCGAAACCGCCGGGCGATGTCCGCTCCCGGGTCACCGTCGACGCCTCACCCGCCTGGTACGCGGCGCCCGCTGAAGGGAGCCGGGCCGGGCCCCGGGGCGCGGGTCGTACGGCCTACGGCACTCGGCTGCCGGCTGCCGGCTGCCGGAGCGGAGTTGCCCGAGGTCTGTCGTCAGGGTGACGCCGGTGTTGCGGGGCGCCGTGGCCGTCGGCGTCGATGCGGGCGAGCAGCGCGGGGGCCTCCGCGACGCGGAATTGGTGCGCGCCGAAGGCGGCCAGGGCATCGTCGCGGGCAGCCACAGCTCGGGCACGGGCCTCGCTCGCCCGGCCCAGCCCCCACCGGGTTTCGGCCCCGACCAGTGCGCCCCCGCCGCTTCCGGGCATTCCCGACCCGCCGGGTAGGTGCCGGCACAGTTCGTCGGCACTCTCTGCCTCGGCGAGCGCCTCCTCGTACCGTCCCTCGCCGTTCAGACTGCGCGCCGGGCCGAAGCGCACGAGTGCATGGAGCGGCCCCATGAGGCGGGGGCGGTGACGAGCCCGTGCCGAAGCGCCGGGGAAGCGATGCCATGGCATCGACGCGCGGCGCCCGACTGGAGTGCCCACCTGGAAGCCCGGCGGCAGACAACGAGTAACGCACATTTCAGATGCCGATCCCTGCCAGTCAAGTAGACGGAGCAGTAGGTCCGCGGCGGGTTTGCCGGAGCCCCTCCTCCCGTCCGGCTGCGAGGCATGTCAGTGGCAGGGGCGATCCTTTCCGTGTGACGAACCAGGATGACTACCGTATTGCTGCTCCGACTCTCCAGGGGCAGTTGCCTGATCCACGTTCCGTGATCGAGTGCACGGACTGGACCGCGTTGGAGCATGCCTACGGAAACGCGCACGACACACCCCTTCGCCTGCTCCAGCTCTTGGACAAGGACCCGGAGGTTCAAGCGGGAGCACTGGAACAGCTGGACATGTCCGTTCTCCACCAGGCGTCCTTGTACAGCGCGACAGCGCCGGCCGCACTGTACGTAGCCGCGATATTGAACGACCCCCGCACTCTGGGCACTCTGGCCTGCCACGAGGACGTCTCCACCTGGGACGGCCGGCCTCGGCCGCTGCGTGCCGCCTTGCTGGAATGGCTGGGTCAGATCGCGGATTCGGCGGCCTACGGCGAGACGACCGACGAGGAGGACGGCAACGCCCCGGGCGTCACCGATACGGTCCGCGCAGTCCGCAGCACGATTTACGACGCCGTCTCCGCCCACCTCCTGGCCCCGGACCCCACCGTCCGAGCCGCCGCCCTCAACGCCACCGCCGCGCTCCTTCAATCTCCCGAACTAGCCGGTCGAATCTCCGGAACCACCCAGACCCTTCGGCGGCTGCTCACCGAGAGCACCGACCGGCGTGAGCGCGCCACGATCGTCTTGACCATCGGCGCCTGGGGCGCGGACACCGCGAGATGGCTCACGGATCCCGACCCCGCCATCCGTGCCTGCGCCGCCCTGTCACCCGCATGCGCCGGCAACACCGAGGCGACGCGGACGATCCTCCGTGCTCTGCGCGAACCCGAGGTCATCGACTCCTGGTTCCTCGAACCCACCACCATCGACCCTTGGGCCGGGGAACCGCTCCCGCACATCGAAGGCCGCCTGCGGCACGCACTTCTGTCCGCAGCCATCGAGCGCGCCGCCGACTTCGCAGAACTCCTGCCGGCCGCCCTGGCTTCCGTACCCCTCTGCAGCAACCTCACCATCGCCGAGGACTGGGGACCACTACTCGCCGCTGCCTTCCCTTCCGGCTACGACCAAAGCGCCAAGCTCAGTCCCGCCCAGCACCGCTACCTGAGCGCTCTGGCCGACCGCGACGTGTGCTGGCGCTACATCCACCTCGTCACCTCGTGGTTCGACGACGTCGGCCTTCCCTCGGACCGAAACGCCATCAGGGCACTCCTGGCCAGGTCAGAGCCACGCCCGTGACGACGCCGGCGCAGACCCCTCAAGCACCGGCACCGGCACCGGCATCGGCATCGGCATCGGCATCGGCATCGGCATCGGGCAGGAATACCGCCCGGTTCGAATGACGCTCCCCCCGGCTGGCCTTGGAGTATCCCTCCAGCGCGAGCGCATCGTGATCAACCCCGAAGGGGGCTCCCATGTCAGCGGTCGGATTCTGTCCACAGGGCCGCGGTTCGAGGGTGACTTCGGGGCCTCCGACGCGGAACCTCGGATGCCCGAACTGCTCGTCGACGTCACGACGCGGGTCGTCGTCCCCGTCACCGCGCCGCCCGGCACAGGCGCGGGCGCGGGCGCGGGCGATCCATGCACGGACCCCTTCACCCTGGAGGCCCTCGGGCGCGTCTTCGTGACCTCGCAGCGGATCTGGGCGCAGGCCGGGCCGGACACGGCGGAGGGCCTCGCCCGCGCCGTCATCGACTTCGCCGAGCAGTTCCTCACCGAGGACCACGAAGATGCCGCGCCGACATCCTCGGTCAGCTGGAGGCGGCCGGAGTGGGCCAGGCCCTCGATGCGCATCGCACCGGCCGGTGGCCAGCCGGAGCGCCGGTCCACCGTGTAGTGAGCGTCGGCGACGGCGGTGGTGCATACGAACGCATCGGATACGCACCACCGCCGCGCACCGAGCCGCACCGCCCTTCATGGTGCGTCGACGTGCCGTCTTCGCTTCCCCACTCCCCCAACCCGTCTCCCCCCGCACCGGCCGATAAAGAGCACCACAGCCATGACCGATGTCGCTCCCACCGCAGCAGAACGCCGTGCCCCTACGGGACACGACCCCACCGCCCGCAAGGCCGGCGACCTCCACAAGGCCACTTTCGGTAATTTCCTGAGCCGAGCCAAGAAGCACCGGCCGAGAGCGATCGCGTCCCGTCCTCAGGGACCTGGTGGTCTCATCTCAGGAGATCCGGTCCGATTCACCTTGGGTCACAGGTGACCTGGTCCGCCCTTGTCCGTCCAGCGTTCATCCCCTCGCACTGGCGACTCCCAAGCCGTCCATGTAGTCGCGGACCCGCACGATCAGCCCGCTGTGAACGTGGAGTACAAGGAGGCCGGGGACGGTGAAGGTGGTGCGTCTGGTCGGTAGCGTTCCTACCACGACGTGCTCAGCGATGATCACTTCTGGATCGGTGGTCTCGTAGGCTGCGGTCTTCCTGACCTCCTCCACCTGGACGGGGCTGGCACCCCAGGCCGCCCGGTATCCCGCACGCACTGCCTCGCGCCCCTCGTAACGCGGAGGAAAGCCAGGAGAGGTGAACGGGAACTCATGCACCGCATCCACGGCATACAGGTCAGCGAGATCGTCTGCGGACTTGTCGAGCATGGCCTGGTAGTAGCAGGCCAGCACCTCGCGAGGGGTGCGGACAACAGATGTCTCCAGGTCCGGCACAGAGATCGCCCCCTTCACTCAACACATGTTGACCCAACCACCGTAGGAGTCGGCCGAGGGTTCGGTCAACGGTTGTAGAGTGAATTGGTGCCTTCCCCTCACCGCTCCCGTGCCGACCGTCGCCGAGCCACCGAACTGCGCATCCTCAACAGTGCCCGGGAGCTGTTCGCCGAGAAGGGATTCGATCGAACCACCATCCGCGCCGTGGCAACCACGGCAGATGTCGACCCGGCCCTCGTCATGCAGTACTTCGGCTCGAAGCGCGAGCTTTTCACCCAAGCAGTACAGGCATCCCCTGCACTGCCGACAGCCACCGACACCGACACGCTCGTGGATCAGCTGCTGGCCACGCTCGACCTCAAGCTCGGCGGCCATCCGGAGGGCACACTGGTGATGTTGCGCTCCATGCTCACCGACCCGGCAGCAGCAGATCACGTCCGCGTGACCCTCGATCGGCAGATCGACAGCGTCAGTGCCTCCTTGCCCGCAGCCGAGGACCCCGAGCTGCGCGCCGCACTGGTCATCACCACCTTGCTGGGGGTCACCATCGGCCACCAGTTCCTCGGCCTGGCCGCTCTTCGTGACGTCTCAGCCGACCGCATCGCCAGCCTGCTCCGCCCGGCGTTCAAGGTCCTCGCAGGACCACCGGATTGAAATTGAGACGGCATTCGGCTTCCACCCGCCCAGGGCCCCGCCCAGCCGGGATTCCCGGCATCCCCGCATCCCAACTGAACTGGTCGCCGTAGGCCAGCGGTCCGACTCGGAACCAGATCACCCAAGACATGACAGATCGCTTGCCATTGAACCTAGTCGCCCAAGGTCAGGGCGTCGCACCGGACTAACTTCATTGTCAAAGGACAGCTGTTAAGAGGGGCCACGGACGGTCTCTGACCATCGACCCGGGCGGATCTTCGTCAGCCATTTCGCGTGTGGCGCGCTACGCATCTGTTCCGACAGCCGACCTCATAGCCTCTCGCAGGGATCCGATGGCGTGGCGCAGCGCCACTTGGACCGGGGACCGGGTACCGGATTCAGTGCCGCGGATAAGCGCATCCCTCAGGTCCCGCAATTTGCGCTGAGCTTCCTCGGAGGACCGGACCACGGAGTGTGGCGCCGTGATGGCGATCCGATAGGCCAACTCGTAGGTGCCGCCTTCGCGGAAGGCGTCGCGAACTTGCCGCGCCCGCTCGCCGGGGGCGAGTTCTGGTAGGCGGCGAAGGTCTTTGAGGTGGGTACGGGTGCGCTCCAGTGCAGCTAGGTAGTCGCCGTACAGCTGCCGCTGGACCTCTTTCTGACGCGTGTCCCGTTCCCGGCGCCAGCGCACCCTGTCGGCGAGCAGCGTGGAGCCCGCACCGACGACTGCACCGAGTCCCGTACCGATGAGCGTCTCCCACCCCATTCGGCCACCGTAGGGACAGCACAGGTGTCGCGCTAGATCAAGAGGCCGCAGCGAACCCACCATCGCGCGACACGCTCTCACGGACGCCCCCACCGAGACCTGGTGGTCGGAGGCGACGTGCAGTTCCTTGCGCGGCGCACCGAACCTGCCAACTCCTTTCCAGCCGGCGCCCTCGACCAGGTGATGGCCGCCGCCTTCGCCCATCGGGATGGCCGGGCGTTCTTTCGAGGGGCGTTCGGCCGATCCCCATGAGCGCTGCTCACGTGAGAACACACTGTCGTCCGTGACGACTCTGACCAGCGCCCTCGGCGTTGACGGCCTCCCTGCCGCCTTCCCGCTATACCTCCCCAGCCGGGAAGAACTGCGCGGCATCTCGCTCGAAGGCGGCGGCCGGTGACCGCCCGCCATCCCGTCGCCGCGGTGGTGCCCACCGACATCGAGAATGCGATCGGCTCGAACGCGCAGACTCCCGCCGCGCGCGCCCGGCTCGCCGCCCTGCTGGACCACGTCCCAGCCCAGGCCCGCATCCGTCCGGACGTCGAGCGCGCCCTGGCCGAACGCGGCATCCAACTGCTGGCCGCGAGCAGCGGCAAGAACGCCGCCAACAACCTCCCGCTGACCTGCGCCCGGCGCGCCGCTCATCAGGGTCACCGATACACTACGTGGCACCCTTCTGGCTATTGCAGTCCCACATCTGCACCCGAGCCCCGTTGCTTGAATTTGAATTCGCGATCTCCAGGAATTTTCAGCTCCATTTGTTGATGAGCTGATCATTCCCGTATGCGTGACTGATGCCAGGCGAGAGCAATACGGCGAGTGTCGCGGATGCGCCTACAGCTGCAAATTTGCCGATGATCTTCATTATTGGAATCTCCCTTGCGAGTGAACTGAATTGATGTGCGGCGTGACCGCCCAGCGAATCACGAAGAACAATATGGCCAGGCGAATTCCGCTCCATGCTGGAGCTAATCTCCGCTCGCGCCTGGCGAGTGCCGGCGAAGCCGCCCGGCCACTTTCCGGTTTCATGATCGCGAGCATCGACGCAGCCCCGGATCCCGAAATGCGACCTTTCCGCTCCCCCCTTCACCTATTCAAGATCGCACCTTGTCGATCACTACTCTTGAAGGGGCTGATGACCAGTAAGGTCTCAGCCAACTGTGGCCGTGATCCACTGCTCGGATCCAGCCGAGACTGGCCCGATCAGCAGGCGAGAGGAGAACCTCCTCTGCAGCTTGCCCCCGTGGCGACTGGCTGATGTGATTCTCTATGCTCCATCGATGAAGAGTTTTCCCCGACTGCCACTCCTGCTGCTCACGGTCGTTGCACTGTCCACTGTCGCTGGTTGCTCGTCCGCCGACGACCGGGCCGTCCCCGTGCCCACCCCGTCAGGCGATCAGGCGAAATTCTGTCGCGCGCTGCACAAGGAGCTTCCCTCATCTTTGGACGGCATGGAGCGGAAAGTCACGAAACCGGCTTCCGACTTCACCGCCGCATGGGGTGACGACTCCCCGATCGTGCTGCGCTGCGGGGTGAATCGGCCACGAGTCGTGACTCCCAGAGAAAAGCATTACAACCCAAATACGGATACGGTGGAAGTCAATGGCGTCGAATGGCTCCCTGAAGAGCAGCCAGACGGCAGTGTTCGCTGCACAACCTCCAAGCGGGTGGCGTGGGTGGAGGTGACGCTTCCCAAGAAGTACACAGGACCCAACAGGGGGTTCGGTCTACTCGTCGACCTCGCCGAACCGGTCAAGAAGTCGGTTCCCTTTGGGATTATTTAATAAATTTCGGGACGGCCGTCTCCCCGACATCTGGGCCCAAAGGACGACTTTGACTTTACGGACAACCTGGTTCTCGGGTGCGGTTCAGCGACCCGAAGCCGAAGACGTCCGCGTTCATCTGCGGGGCGGCGAGAACACCCAGGCGCGCGACCGGGCACGTAACAAGGGCCCAGGTCGCGACTGCCCCCGGATGCGCGAAGCCACCTGTATACAACCGGCGGCGGGCGGTTGTGATGGGCGACACGCCATCTTGGTGTACACGACAAGTGAATCCGAGGGATGCCCATGAGACTCCGCACGATCGGGTTGTCCGGGGCGATGCTGACCGCCGCAGTCGCCCTGCCCCTGATCACTCCCACCGCCGCGTTCGCGGCAGGGACGTGCAAACACGGCGCCGTGTGCGCCTGGGCGAATCCGGGACGAGTGGGGGCGAAGACGGTGTCGGACATGAGCGGCCACGGGTGTGACCCGCTGGGTCCCGGCAACTCCGTGTCCAACCAGTTGCGTCAGGGCACCTAGACGCCAACCCATCGCGGGTGGCGGTCGGTGATGGGGTTGCCGCAATCCGCGCAGAACAGGACCGGCACGTCGTGCCGGCGCAGGAGGCGGGCCAGTTCGGCCGACTGGAGCTCGGGGACGCGGTCGACGAACCAGCCGGACATGGTCGTGGAGCTGTTCCACGTCGCGGTATCGACGGTCTCCTCCCAGGTGGTGTCCGGGCCGACCGGGTGGAGAAGCCGCCATCCGAACAGCGGCATGCCCGGCCCGTGCGGTTCCGGTTCTTCTCGGAAGGGCTGCGGAACCGCGGTGGTGTAGTCGGGGGTGAAAGGTGCGCTGGGTCGTTGAGCGCGCCTTCGCCTGGCTACACCAGTTCAAGCGGCTCCGCACGCGGCTCCGCACCCGCTACGGGCGACGCGCCGACCTCCACAAGTGCCTGTTCGAACTCGTATGCGGCATCATCTGCCTCCGACGACTCCGAACGGCATCCTGAAACGATCTTTTAGCCCCAGTCCTGCATCTGCTGGAGCAGGTCGGCGTCGCCCTCCATCCGCAGCGGGCCGGCCGGGATGCGCATGTACATGAGCAGGGCCATCTCGCTCGCCGTGCCGTAGACGGCGGCGGTGGGCTTGCTCTCGGCGGCCTCCGCCGCGGTAAGGCGGGTGAAGCGGGAACCGGCGGTGTCCACCGTCTGGCGCCAGGAGCCGGCCTCGGCTGCGTGGTAGTCCATGGTGGCGGGCTCGCCCGGCCACGGGACCGTGACGGTGCAGACGGTGGCGAGGAACTCCTCGATGGCGTCGACCGCCTCGGTCGTCGGCAGCTCCTGCGGGGTACCGGAGGCCAACTGGGCGTCGTAGGTGTGGATCAGCGACTCCGGGACGCGGCGGCGGGCCACGGCGGCCGCCGTGTGCGGCGAGGCCGGCGGCTCCCACCAAGCCCAGCAGCCCCGGTCCGGGCCGGCCGCGCGCAGAGCAGTAAGCAACTGCTCCGTCGAGTCGGCCAGCCAGGTTATGAGGGCCTCGCGCTCCCTGGGTGCCGCCAGCCCGTCCTTGCTCGGCCGCTCGTCGCCCGGCGCGGTGTTCAGCACGATGTAGGCCCAGAAGCGGTCCCCCTCACTGAGGTGGTTCGCCAGGTCGTACAGCGTCCAGCCCGGGCAGGAGGGGACGTCGGCGTCGAGGCTGGGGGCCGCGGCGACGGCGGCGCGGAACGCGGCGGACCGCTCGTCAATCATCCGCAGCAGGGTGGGGAAGCAGAGATGCTCAGTCACGCAGACCTTGTATCACCCGGGCCGGGACTCTCGCACTCGGTTAAGACCGACCGGCAAATGGATCACTTGAGACGTCGGGTGGTGGGGCGGCCGTCCCAGCGGTAGCGGCTCGTCGAGCGCCGGATGAGCATGTCCTCCGGGCCGGCCGACATCCAACAGCTCTACCCCGGCCTCTTCGACGCCGCGCCGCGACTCCGCCCCCGCCCAGACCACGACCCGCCCTCGGCGAACTGATCTTCGCTCACTCGTCCTCAAGCCGTCGGAAGACATCACCGAATTCACCGGCATCGAGCAGTCCCCTGATCACCTGGGTCATGGCGTCGATGCCGGAATCGCGCACGACCAGGCCATCGGCGCACCAGAAATAGCGGCCGCCCAGCGCCTCACCGCTTCGAGACCAGCTCTCCATCAGGCGCTCGACCTCTGCGACGGTGAACACCGTCGCACTCCACCGAGATCCATCCGCCAGCCGGACCTCGACATCGACATTGCACACCGAGTCCAGATCCTCGCCGGGACCCAGCAAGAACAGCGCCTCGAAGTCCTCCATACAGACCCGGTACCAGGGCCCATCCCACCCTCGCCCGACCGGCGCCGACGACGTGCTGTGACACATCGCGCGAGTGTCCCCCGTCAAGGCGCCGGTCTCAACCGAGATCCTCCACGCCTCGGCTTCGGCTCCGGTTCCCGCCACCGTTGATACTGCGCAGTGAGGAGGACTCAGCCCATGGAGTACGGCATCGCTTCCCCATCCCGGCCGGGCGACATCGAACCCCTCGCACGCTTGAACCGGCGGGCTGCTGAGGCGGTCGTCGCCGACAGCCTCGTGGCGTGGCCCACCGTGTGCCTGGTCCAGCGGGCAGATGGCGAGGGCTGGCGGTCCGTCAGCGAGGAGTGCAGCCACGGCCGATAGCAGCAGCATCCCCGGCCGGAGGGGACCACGCTGTTCGACACCGTCCTGGTCGAGCACGGGGTGCCGGAACGCGCCGTACGCGTCTGCGGTTCTTCCGTCCGAGAGGCGGGCTCAGTGCAGGGCACGCCGGGGTCACGGCTGTTCCGTGGTGAGGAAGTTCCGGACGTCGGCCGCCAGACAAGCCATCTGCTCGCCGGCCTCCAGCCAGGTGGTCACCGAGGCGCCCCAGCCACCGGCGGCCTGTGTCCACGGCCGCAAGGTCCAGGTCAGCCCGACGTAGCCGCCGGACCGGAAGACGGCCGACACCGTCAGGTCACGGTCGTGGGTCTGCCAGCTCCGTTCGCCGTCCCATCCCCGGTAGTCGGCGACGAGCTTTTCCAGGAACGCGGTGAGACCGCTGTCCCAGATCCAGGCGACGACCTCGTCGACCCGCGCGGTCAGGCCCGGGGCCCGCAGCTCGACGGCATAGTGCACGGAGTCCGCGTCGAAGCTGAACCGGTCGCAGAACGTCACGACCACGGAGGAGCTGTCCTGACAGCGGATGGTCACGCCGGGCTTGTCGTCGAGGCGGCCGTCTGGGGATGTCATGCACGGAACGCTAGGCCGGCGCTGCCGTAAGCGTCATCCGGATTCGGCGCCGACGCCGTGCAGCAGGGCTTCGGCGGTTTCGCACACACGGTCCCTCGGCGCGGTCTGGCTATGCGCTGCGAGGACACGGCGGCAGCCGCCCGACGGGCCCGCTTCCGCTCCGGAGCGATGAGGACCCGCACCTCAAGATCAGCCTCTGGATGCGGGAAGAGTTCGGGCGTGATGGCCTCCATGCCGATCGAGACCGACGACCTGTCCGAGGACGGCACGGCGGGCTACGTCCTGGTCGCCGATGAGGCGACCGGCGAGGTGCGGCTGCTGTCCGAGCGGTGCTCGACCTGCATCTTCCGGGCGGCTTCTTTCGTTTTCTCGAAGCGACGGCGGTGTGGACTGCGTGCGGTGCACGGCTTTCAGGCTGAGCTCCGCAATCGGGACAGGCCGCGGCCTTGGCATGATGCCGGTCATGGTGAGAGCACGGCGCATTGAGGACTATTCCGAGACCGGTCGGCCGGTTTCCACCCCGACCACCAAGTTCGGCGGTCAGCCCGTATGGCTGACAGGCCCGCAGTGGCCGATCAGCGCGGCATGGGACCGGCCGATGCGGTTCATCGGCCAGATCGAATTGGGCCCGGTCCTCGGAGCAGCCGGCCACGGGAAGGTGGCCTACGTCTTCGTGACCCATGCCGACCACGACGAGGAGTACTTCTTCGACCCCGACATCATCGATCCCGATGGCGGAGAGAACGCGGTGATCGTGCAGCCAGAGGGCGACTATGCCGGCCCAGTGCGCCCGCTGACGACAGGACCGGGGCTGTACGACAAGGATGGGGCGGCGGTGGAGTTCACCGTCGGCCTCCGTCCCGTCGACGAGCCCGGTTTCATGACGGATGACAAACTCGACGCGCTGCCGGCTGCCGACCGGGACCGCTACATCGAGCGGATCGACGGCGACAAGATCGGCGGAGTCCCCCTGTTCTTCCAGGGGGACCAGTGGCCGGACGGCGGTCCCTGGCGGCTGCTGCTGCAACTGGACTCGAACTGGGTACCGTTCCGCCTCCACCTCGGCGCGTCGCCGAGGCTGTTCGCCTTCGTGTCCGAGGACGGCACCCGGGGCAGACTGCTCATCCAGGACTCCTGAGCCGGCAGAGCGCCGGCCACCAGGGCCGACATCGTTCGCACGCGCCTTGCCCCCGAAGCAGCCGCGGCGAAGGGCCACGGAAGATCGGGGGACGGCACCGGTATCAGGGGCGGCCCAAAGGCGCGTAGTGATGCAGGCATCGCCGGCCTGGTAGGCAACCTCGCGAGGGCGAGGGCGAGGGCGAGGGCGAGGGCGAGGGCGGGGCCGGGATCCGGCGGCTTGCCCGTGTCGGCCGAGTACACCACGCTGAGTCACGAGCACGAGGACTACCGGCGAGCCCAGGTCGCGCACCGATGAGTTCCCCGAGCCGCGCTGGTCTGTACGCCGGACATCCACGGACGGAAGGCTGGGCCATGCGGAGACTGATCTACGGCATGAACCTGACTGTGGACGGCTACATCACCACGGCCGGCGACGACATCGGCTGGGGCGGACCGCCGAGCGACGAGTTGTTCCAGTGGTGGCTCGACCATGAGCAGGCGAGTGGCCTGTCGCTGTACGGGCGCAGGCTGTGGGAGACGATGAGTTCCTACTGGCCGACCGGCGACCAGCAGCCGGGCGCCACCCCGGCAGAGATCGGCTTCGCGCGGAACTGGCGGGACACGCCGAAGGTGGTGTTCTCCTCGACGATCGACAAGGTCGGCTGGAACACCCGCCTGGTCACCAGCGACGCGATCGCCGAGATCACCCGGCTCAAGGCCGAGGACGGCGGCCCGATGACCATCGGCGGCGCAACGCTCGCCGGGGCGGCCATGCGCGCCGGGCTGATCGACGAGTACGTACTCGCCGCCCATCCGGTCCTGGTGGGCGGCGGCACGCCGTTCTTCACCGCGCTGGACAGCTGGGTGAACCTGAATCTGGTGGAGACGCGGACGTTTCCCGGCGGCGTGGTCCTGACCAGGTACGAGGCGAGGCGTTGAGCAGGTTCCCGCTGTCTCACGGCGGAACAGCGAGGCGCCCAGGGCCAGGGGGCTACCAGGGTTCGGGGCGGGGCTGTCCGGCGGGCCTCATCAGGGCCTGCGCCGCCCGGAGGTCAGGAACTATCGCGACGAGTTTCCAGCCCTTCGCCTCACCGGCCCACCGCATCACGGCCCGCGGAAGCTCCGGGGCGAGGTGCGCGGCGCGAGGCGGGTCCTGGCCCAGCGTCACCGCCCGGAGCCGACCAGGCCGGTAGGTACGGGCGAGGATGCGGCGGCCGAAGCGTTCGGCCAGGTCGGGAGGCCAGTCAGCTGTCATCGCCCTCCTTCTCGCCGTCCTGCTCGCCGACGATGTCGTCCACGTCCATGGTGGAGAAGGGGCTCAGGTCCTCGGCCTCGGCCTCGGTGATCTGGCCGTCCTGGTCCGCATCCTCACGCGGCATGGCCCCAGTGTCCGGCGCATGCCCCACGGCGTCGAGGGCCCCGCGCGCCCCGGCCTGTACGGCCGGGCTG
>NZ_JBHVHQ010000112.1:0-14606 GCF_042800135.1 Streptomyces sp. NPDC057654
GGGGGGGGGGGGGGCCGGGGGGGGGCGGGGCCCCCCCGGCGCGGGCTACGGGATGGGGCGGGACGGTGCGGGGCCGGTGGCGGCGGCCGGCGGTGCCGGGCGCTGGTCCGCAGGGCGGGTCCTGGCGGCGCGGAGCTCGCGGACGGCCTGGCGGTAGACCGCCTCGTCGAAGACGTCGGGGGTGCAGTTGACCTGGTATCCGGCGGTCAGGAGGGCGGGATGGCGCGCGTCGCCAGGCGCTTCTGCTCGTCGGCGCCGAGGTGTTCGGGCACCACGTGCCACACGTAGAGGGGCGCGTCCTCGGGGGTATGCGTGGCGTTCCAGGCCGAGTTCATCGAGCAGGTCGTGGAGGTGTGCGGGGGCGCCGGTGGGGGTGTCGGCGTGGATGGTGCTCGTCAGGGCCTTGACGTAGATCTCGACGTCGGTGCCGTTCTCGTCGGCCGCATTGGCCATGGGGGCTCCCGTTCAGCGGCGGCGGGCGGAAGGGGGCGGCTGCGCGGGTCCGGGCGGCGGTGCGGGGGCTGTGGAGCGCTGCGGGGTACGGGCGGCGTAGTTGCGGGCGCGGAGGAGCCGGTCGGCGGCGCGGGCCAGCGCCTCCGCCGTGGTCCCGAGCCGGTTGACCGGCTCCGAGTCCGCGCCGGGGGCGTCCAGGCGGTGGGACCAGGCGACCTGAACCCCGGCGAGAACCTCGTGGACCAGCGGCAGCACGCCCTGATCCGGTCCGGCGAGCTCGGTGAGCACCTCGGCGATCTGAGCGCCGCTCTCCGCCCGGGAGGCCCGCTCGGCGAGACGGGCGAGGTAGCGCAGCGCTGCATCGCGCTCGCCGCCCGGGGCGATGGTGACGTAGCCCCGCGCCGCGCAGTCGGGCTCCTTCACCGGGTGCGGGCGGCCGGGGAGCGGGGGGCGGTCGGGGCGGGCGGTGCGGCGGCCGGCTGGGTGGTGGGCGTGGTCCGGCCGGAGGGGTGCTGGAGTGCGGTGGTGATGCCGTGCGCGTCGAGTCGGCGGCCCGCCTCGCGTACGGCGCCGGCCTGCGCCGCGCTGTCGTCACCGCCGAGGCGGCAGATGCCGGTCTGTGGGTCCTGGACGAAGCCGGCGGCCACCAGGATGGCGGTGGCCGTCTCGCCGACGGGGGCGGCGGCGAGCGCGCCGTCCTGCTGCCAGGTCAGCACCACCCGCTCCGGCTGGGACGGCTCCACGCCGGCCGCGGCGTTGTGGCGGGCCTGGGCGAGGGCGGTGTCGTAGCGGGCGAGCAGGTCGTCGGCGACCCGCTCGGCACTGCGGAAGGGGTCGTCGGTGAGGGCGATGCCGTTGGGCTCGGGGACGTCGCGGTATGCCTCGTCGGGGAGGTCGGGCAGGGCGAGGGCGGCGATGAGGAAGCCGCCGTGGTTGTCGTGCCGGTCCAGGACGGCGAACTGCGCGCCGTCCGGGCGGCTGAGGACGGCCGCCTCCCGCAGCGGCTGCTCGGCGAGGAACGCGGCGACCAGGTCCAGGTCCCAGACCCGGTCGGCCAGGTCGGCGAGAGCGTCCCGGTCCGGGGGCGGGTGGTGGGAGCTGGTCCAGGAGCCGGGCAGTTCACCGCCGAGGACGTCGGCGTACGAGGCGAGGCGCTCGGAGTTTTCGTGGTCGTGCATGGTGTCCTAAGAAGTGGAGTTCAGCGGCGCAGCGCGGCGGTCACCGGCGGCGGGGGCGGGGCCGGGGTGGTGCGCGGCGGGGGCGGGCAGGCGCATACCGCGGAGCGCTCGCGTTCGGTGGCGCGGACCTGTTCGGTGCAGGTGCTGCGCCCGGGGTGCGCGGTGTGCCGGTCGGCGAGGGCATCGCGTACGTCGCCCAGGTCGGCGTGGATGAGGTGCAGGTATTCGGCGGCGAGGTAGCGCAGGCGCCGGGCGAGGTGCGGGTCGGCCGGGCCCCCGAGGCCCTCGTGGAATGCGGCGGTGGCGGCCAGGACGTCGCCGAGGGCGGCGAGGACGCCGTCGTGGGCGGCGGTCACCTCGGTAAGCGCCTCGGCGGCCTCATCGGTGGTGGCGGCCGCTCGCAGGCGCTCGGCGAGGGAGGCGACGACGGCGCCCGGCGGCGGGTAGCTGGTCGGGCGCGCGTCGGTGTCGAAGTCCTGGTCGCAGACGACGCGATACCCGGCGGAGCGCAGACGGGCCACGGCGCCGGTGGCGAGGCGGTCTTCCTCGCCGGGGGTGAGGTTCGCCGGGGCGCGGTGGTAGGTCTCGTGGACGCGGACGACGGGCACGAACCCGGCCCGCTGGAGGATGCCGTACGCGGATCGATCGCCGCGGGCCAGCACCTCCTCGGAGTACGGATCGCGGCACACGGCCACGAAGCGGTCGGCAGGGGGCAAAGAGGCGGTTCTCCTAGCGTGAGCGGCGCGCACCGGCCCGGGCCGCCGGCGGCCGGGGGACGGCGGCGCGCGACAGGGGCAGGGGCGGGGGCGGGGTGTTCAGACGGGTGGCGGTGGCGTCGAGGTCCTGCTGGACACTGTGGAGGCGGCGGGCGATCCGCTCCAGACGCAGTGCGGCGTCGGGCCCGGTGGCATCACGCTGGCGGGCCAGTTGGTGGGCTGTGTGTTCGACGAGGCCGCGCACCGTGGCCAGTGGCCCGCTCTGTTCGTCGGCCAACTGAGCGAGAACCGTGGCGAACTGCGCCGATGCGCTCGGCACGGCCCGGCTGTTGTTCTGCTGGGGGGTGGCTGTCGGTACGGGGATGAGGCGCAGGCCCGCTTCGATGCGGCGGGCCTCGTCCGCCAGCCGGTTCAGGAGGTCGGCGGGCCGGCGCTGCCAGGTGCCGTCGAGGCGGATGAGGTTGGCGATCAGGTCGAGGCGCCCGGGTTTGCCCTGGACGGCGATCCAGCGGCAGCCGTGCTCGTCGCCGGGCCTCTCGATGCCGGCGGCGCGGGCGAGGCGGTGGGCGATCTCGGCCCACTCCGCGGCGGCCAGGTCCCGGTCGGCGGGGTGCAGCCGCGCATCGAGGTGGAAGACGGCCCGCCGGTCGCCCTGGGGGCTGGCGGCGAACGGGTTCTCCAGCAGTGGGTCTTCGAGGTGCTCGGCCCACTGGGTGGCGGTCCAGGCGGCCTGCTCGTCGTCCAGGGTGTAGGCGTCCAGATGCGGCCAGTAGGCGACCACCGCGTGCTCGTTCAGCCCGCCCACGAGGGGCACCGAGTGTCCCAGGGCCTCGGCGAGCGGGTCGTAGGGCAGGTGGGTGTGCTCGTTGACGCGGGGGATCACGCGGGTGTGCCTGCGGTGGCAGGGGTGGGCGGGTGCGGGTGGAGGTCACGGGCGGCCAGGATCAGGGAGCGCTCGCGCACCAGATCGGCGTGGACCGCGAGGTCGCCCGGCGGCAGAAGGTCCAGGGCCCGGTCGATGGCGGCGAGCCCCTCGTCGTACCGGCGGAGCCGGCGCAGGGCGCCGGCCACGCGGAAGAGCACGATCGGATCGGCGCCGGTGCCCGCACCGGTGTTGAAGGCCGGGTGGGCGCTGAGGGCCAGGAGCCGCTCCGCGCCCTGGTCCAGGTCCGGGCCGAGCCACAGGCAGTGCAGCAGGACGTGCAGGGTCTTGGCGTGATCCCCGGCCTCCGCGAGGACCTCGTCCATGAGGGGCAGGCCCTCGGGGCGGGACTGGCCCAGCAGCGCGAAGGCGTACAGGGCGCGGCTGTAGCAGTCCAGTGACCGCAGCGCGGGGTCCGGGAGCTGTTCGACGAAGGCTTGGAGGGCGGGACAGCGGAAGTCGAACCGCAGGGCGCTCAGGTACAGATGCCGGTACGTACGGACGGTGACCGGATCGGGGCCGGCGGCGGTGACCTGCTGGGGGCTCAGCAGGCCCAGGACGCTGTGCCCGGCGGAACGTGCCGACCAGGCGGCCTCCGCGCACACCTGCGCCGATTCCCTCCAGTCGGCCCCGAGTTCGCGCAGGTCCTCCGCCAGGCGGGCCGGCCAGGAAGCGTCGGCCGGATGGGCGGCGGCGCGGGCCGTCGCGGTGAGGAGGGCGGGGGCGCGGCCGGGGCGGCGGGCGGGGCGGGTCACCGGCCGCCCCGGGCTTCGGCTGCGTGCACCAGCTGGCCGAGGGCGGTGGTGGTGTACCAGCCGCAGTCGAGCTGCGCCTGGTGCCCGGCGTACCGCGGCAGGAGGTGGTCCTCCAGGGCGCGCAGGTGGATCAGGCAGTCCGGGCAGTGGCGCGAGAGATGCACGAGGTAGCGGGGGTGCGCGGTGAGGTAAGTCTGGGCGCCGCCGGTGGCATCCCGCACGCGCCAGCCGTCCTCGTCGGTCGGGGTGTGCCAGGACGGCGCGACGATACGCACCGCATCCCCCCACAACTCGCCGCCGGCGACGCCCTTGAGGATCACGACGTGGTCGCCGGGCTGGAAGTGCTGGTGGGTGATGTCCCGTTCGGGGGTGAGCGGGTCGGGCGCCGGCGCGAAGACCGGGGGTGTCGGAGGTGTCCGGGACGGCTGGGTCATGCAGGTCCTTCCACACAAAGCGGCAAAGGGCGGGAGGTTCAAGGGTCCGCAGGAGCGCCGGTTTGGGTAACCGGCGGCCTGCGGCTACGGTCCGGCCGCTTCAGTGGAACGGGTTCTCCGTGCCGCGGTCCGACTCCCCGGCGGCGTCCAGGAGTTCGGGCAGATCTGCCCCGTCCGCCTCGCGCTGGTCGATCCACCAGCCGGCCCGGCCGATCGCGCGCGCCTTCTCCTCCAGTTCCGCCCAGTCCGCCTCGTCCCAGCCGCCCTCGGCAACCAGCGTGGTGTGCGCGGCGGTCATCAGCTGGTGGCGGGACCGCTCGCCCCACTCCAGGGCCCGCTCCGGGCCTTCCAGTGCCGGCATGTCGAACCGGGCGGACCACTCGGCGGCGGCCGCCTGCTCCTGGGCGCGCTTGGCGGCCAGCCATTCCTCCTTGGACGGGGTGTCGGCGTCGCGCGCCGCCTTCCAGCAATCGGTGCAGTCCCGGCCCGCGAGCCAGCGGGCGAAGCCGGAGCGGCGGTCGGCGGGACGGTCGGACAGGTCATGCACGATCGCATGACCACACGGATGCTCGATATTCCACTGGGTGCGGACGGCCATAGAGGACGGGACTCCTTGCAGACGAGGGACTGGGTCGGGGCGTGCGGGCGTGGCACGCGGCAGGTCGGCGCGCCGATGCGCCGGGCATGTGGTCGGACGGGCGGCGTCTATCGGCGGTGACCGGCTGTCGGCGCGGGGGCGGGGGGTGTGGCGGCCGGGGGCCGGGTGCTGAGCGCGGGGCCGGGCGGCGTGCTGGGCAGGTGCCGGGGGCGGGGGGTGCGGTGCGGCGGCAGGACGGTGACGAGGGCGGACATGTCTTCCGCGACGCCGCGCAGTTCGCCGACGAGGAGGCCGAACTGGGTGGAGAGCATCCGCAGCCGGGCGGCGGCCTGCTGGCCTTGCCGGGTCTCGACGGCGGCGGTGAAGTCCGCGCAGGCCGCCACGAATTCGTCCACGCGCGGCAGCGGACCTTGGGAGGAGACGAAGGCGTCGGTCGCGGTCAGCAGGGCTTCGGAGACGGTGCCGGTGTGCTGGGCGGTGATCACGTCCTGGGTGAGCTCTTGCAGGGAGACTTCCGGAGCATGGGGCCGCTCGTCGAAGTGGCCGACGCCGGAGCGCAGCACCCCGGCCGGCACCGGGGGCGGGCACGCGCGCGCGGCGGCGAGGTCGTCGGCGCAGCGGGCGAAGACACGCATCTGCGGGCTGTCGGGGTCGCCCGTCAGCGCGACCACGGGGGCGTCCTCGTCGTCGAGGTAGGCCAGGGTGATCAGTTGGCCGGTGGCGTCGTACCACGATTCGAAGACGTCGAGTTCGCCGCGCGCCCGGGCGGTCTGGACCCGGGCGGTCCATTCATGCTGCTCGGCCTCGCTCAGGTGGCCGGACGTGTCGGGCGCGCGGTGCTGCTCGACCAGGGCCTCCACGAGGTGGGCGCGCTCGGCCCAGGTCGTCAGGTAGGGCCACAGCTCTGCGTCGCGCCCGGCCGGGACCGGGGCGTCGTCTGGGCCGGGGTCCGGCTGGGCGAGCGATTGGCGGATGCGCCCGGTGGCGTGGTCCAGGTCGTCGAGCAGGGCCTGCCAGCCGGTGTGGTGGCGGGCGGGTGGCATGCCGGCCAGCGCCGTGCGGGCCTGTCCGGTGGCGGCGTCGGCGTGCGGCAACAGGTGGTCGGCGAAGGCCCGGACCGCGGCCTGGTTGCGTTCGGTCACGGACTGCCGGGCGGCGCAGGGGTCGGTGATCTGGCCGTGCGGGCCGCGCAGTTGGTCGAGGGCGTCCTCATGGCGGCGGTGGAGGGTCGAATAGCGCACGTACCAGTCGCGCAGGATCTGGACGAGCTCGGGTGACGCGGGGGCGGGGGGTTCTTCGGGCATGGCGGGCTCCGGGGGTGAGGCTCAGCGGCGGGGGGCGGGCCGCGGTTGCCGCGGTGGGCGCGGCGGGCTGTTCGGATGCGTGCCGGCAGCGGGCGGCGTGTTGGGCAGGAGGCCGGCGTCGAGGGCGATGGGGTAGCGGGCGGCGGCGAGCATTCGGGCCGCGAAGGCGGCGTGCTCGTTCTCCCACTGCCGGCCGCGGTCGAACGGCAGGCGGAACCAGGTCCCGTACAGGGCGGGCAGGGCGAGGAACCCGGCCCGCTCCAGGATGCTCGCGGCGAAGGCGTCGATGGGGCCTTCCGCCTCGACCTCGCCGCCGGGCCCTCGGGTGATGCGGATGGGGGTGTCGTTCATGGCCGGGGCGGCCTGCGCGGGCCTTCGGGGGCGGCGGGGCGCGCGGGGGCGGCAGCGGGGGAGGCGGAGCGGGCGGGGTTGGCTGCGGCCAGGTGGGTGGCGGCGTCGGTGAGGGTGGTCTTGGCCTGGTCGAGGCTGCCGAGTGCGGCGGCGTGGTGGCGGCGGCTGTTGAACAGGTGGGCGTGCTGGTGGGGGCCGCCGAGCCGGGCGGTGGCCAGGGCGGCCAGGGCATCGGTGAGGCGGCTGACCGCGCGTGCGGTGTGGGCGGCGGCCTGCGCGAGGTGGGCGGTGTAGTAGGCGTTCTGCGGTGTGGCGGAGGCGGAGTGCGGCGGCTGCTGGGCGAATCGGTTCAGCAGCAGGGTGTTGACGAGGTCGGCGTCATAGCGCTGGCTGAGGAGCAGTCCGAGGCCGCTGGGCCCCTCCGGCGGCCACGATGTCCGGGAGCGCAGGTGGTCGACGTCGATGGCGGCTCGGGCGAGTTCTTCGGCCAGCGGGGAGCCGGGATGCCGCTGCGGGGTGGCGCCGGGGACGGCGACCGGCAGGGACAGCGGGCCCGGACCGATGGCGCATTCCACGCCGTGGCGCCGCAGCTGCGTGGTGGCCAGGACGAAGAACCCGGGGGTGACGCGTTCCCGGGGGACGCGGTGGGTCTGCAGGCTGTCGTCATAGACCAGGCCGCATTCCGTCAGGAGCTCGCTGACGGCGGTGTCGTACGGTCCGGCGACGGTCCAGCCGTGCTCGGTGCGGTAGATGAGGTCGAGGGAGCGCTGGGGCAAGAGTGGTCCTGGGGCAACAAGGGGCGAATCGGTCCGCGGCTCACCGGCTGCGTCCGCCGCGGTGGACGGTGGGCGCGTAGCCGGGCTTCGGCGGGAGGGGCAGGTGGGCGGGCGGTGTGGTGGCCGGTGCCGCGCCGCGCTGGGGGGAGCGGCCGGCGGCGGCCTGGGCGGTGCGGCTGAGGCGGTCGGCGAGCCGGTTCGGCCGCGGCGGGCGGGAGGCGGCGGCCGGTGCGGCGGCGATGTCGGCGTCGACGTGGACGGCGTAGCCGTGCGCGCGCAGGGCCTGGGCGGCCTGGCGGAGGCGGCGCGGGCCGTCGAGTTCGGGATCGGTGAGCCGGTACAGGCCCGGCCGGTCGGGGACGGAGGTGAACGTCAGCCGGGTGAGGTACCAGTCGCCGAGGTGCGCGGTGACGCGGGCGGTGAGGGCGGCGACGTAGCCGTGCTGGGGGTGGGTGCCGAGGACGAAGTGGGCGTCAGGATCCAACGAGGAACAAGCTCCTTGGGGGGCTGCGGTCAGCGGCGCGGGCCGGGAGCGCCGCGGGCCGGGGCGGGCGGCAGCGCCCGCGTGGAGGCGCACTGGGGGGCGGACGGTTTAGGGGCGGGCGGTTCGGTGCCGGGGACGGTGTGGCGGGCCAGGTCGATGAGACCCTGGCCGCCTTCGCCGAGCCACCAGGCGATCGGCTCGGCGGGAGCGGCCGCGGCCGGTGCGCCGGCGGCCGGGGAGGGCGCGGCGATGAGGGCGTCGACCCGTTGGAGGAAGGCGGTCTGCTGCGCGGTGAGCGTGGCCAGGTCCCGTACCGCGGCGGTGACGTGCGGCGCCGTCGTGGTGAACCGGTCGAAGGCATCGCGCAGTTCCGCCGTCGGCGGCTCGGGGGCCGGGGCCGGCGCGTGTGCCGGGCGGGCCCAGTCCAGGTCTTCCTCCAGGGAGTTGACCTGGCAGTGGAGCACGGCGCGGGCGTAGGCGGGCAGCAGCTGGGAGCTGATGTGCCGGGCGGCCGCCTCCGGCGCCGGCGGCACGCTCACTCCCGGGGGCGGGGGGACGAGTCCGTCGGGCGGGAGGGTGCGGGGGTGGAGCGCGCCGACGTGGTAGAGGTCGTGCTGGGCATCGCGGATGACGGCGAGCTCGGTCCCGTCCTCGCGCCGCAGCACGGCCGCCCACCGCACCTGGCGCTGGTCGAGTGCGGCGGCGAGGGGGCCTTCGCTCCACATGCAGTCGGCCAGGTCCCCCTGCCAGAGGCGCATCGAGTAGTTCTCGACCCTTGCGTTCCACTGGCCGGGGAGGTGTTCGGCCAGGTCGCGGGCGAAGTCACCGATGTAGGTCTCACCGCTGGGGACGATGGTGGCCCCGGTGATCTGGGCGACCACGCCGAGGGTGAGCAGGACCTCGCGGGTGCGGTCGGCATCGCCCAGCGGGACGGCGTGGACGCCGTCGTCGGCCTTCTCGAATCCGGCGGCGTCCAACGCGGTGTGCGCCCAGCGCCAGTTGTCGCCGTTGGTGAGGGCGACGATGCCGTCACGGGCGCTGGTGAACAGGGTGACCTCGGAGCCCGCATCGGGCTCGGGCGCGGGCTTGGAGGAGGCGGGGCCGGCGGGACCTGCCAGGCCGGCGTCGAGCAGGGCGAGCGAGAGGTAGTTCACGGAGCGGTTCCTTCGACGGGAAGACGGAGAAAGGGCCAGGGGCGGCAGCGCGGTCCTGGGGACGCGGTCAGCGGCCGACACTGGTGCGGGCGGCGGACGGGGCCGCGGGGGCGGGCGTGGCGCTGGGCGGCCCGGGGGCGGGGCGAGCCGGTGATGCGAGAGGCCAGGCGGCGGGGTTGCGGAAGTCGGTGCGGGGGTCGGCGTCCCAGCGCACGACGGGGCCGGAGGCGGCGTGCTGGACGGCGATCACCTCGATGCCGTGCGGGCGCAGGACATAGCCCCACGCCAGGTCCTGTTCGGCGGCGGTCCTCTCGGTGACCGTCATGCGGACCGGCGGGGAGCCGTCCGGGGTGATCAGGCCGTCCAGGGTGCGGCTGGACCACCGGTCCCCGCCGGTGAGGGCGGCGACGATCGGGGGCGGCGCCTGGTCGAGGAGATCGCTGCCCAGCTCCTCCCAGCCGACGGCGACGTCGTCCACGAGGTGCCCCGTCATCGCCTCCAGGTCCCGGCCGAAGCGGTACTGGAAGGCGGCCAGCAGCAGCGGCAGCTTCGCGGCGGGCGCGCCGTCCAGGTGGACGTAGATGCCGGTGTATCCGGTCGGGGTGGGGCGGGCGAGGAAGGAACGGGTCGACATGAAGCCTCCGGGAGAGGGCGTTAGCGGCCGGGGGCCGGCCCGGCGGGCGGCGGGCCGGGCGGCTTCGGGGGCAGGCGCGGTGCTGCCTTCGGGGCCGGGGGTGGCGCGGGGGCGGGGTCGTATGCGGCGCGCAGGACGGCGAGGTCGGCCTGGTCGGCGAGGGCGAGCACGGACAGGCTGCAGCTGGCCGCGTCGCTCAGCATGCGGGGCGGGGTCCCGAGTTCCGCGTGCCGCAGGCGGTCGCCCCCCTGCGCGATGGCCACGAGGAGGTCGCTCACCGCGGCCAGTGCGGGCTGGGCGGTGTCCGGGCGGCGGCGTTGCGACGGGCCCAGCGCAGCAGGTCGTCGCCAGCGGCGATACCGAAGTGCGCGGCGGCGATCTGTTTGGAGGTCCGGCCGGCGTTGTCGTACTGCTCGTGTCCTGTGGTGCCGAACTCTGCGTATTCCAGCCTTACTCTGCATTTGATCTTGCGTAGGTCAGGGTTACCTTGCGTCGAGGGGTGGAGTTAGCAGGGCGTGGTCAGTGCGTTAGGGGTGATGCCCGGCGGTGTATCGGGGCCGCCGCGGGTGGGGTTCGAGGTCGGGTGCATGGCGCAGGCGGGTTGGAGTTTCGGTGTCCGCTGGCGGATGTGTGGGCAGTGCGGTTCGACGGTGCGGCGTCGGTGCGTACGTTCAAGTTGCACAAGGGGCAGCGGCATCTGCCGGGGCTGTGGTGGTCGTCGATGCTGGGCGGGCACATCGGGTACGAGTCCTGGCTGGAGCGCGGTCATGTGATGCTGCTGGACTTCGACCCGGCCGTGGTGGGGATCTCCTCGCAGCCGTTCTGGCTGTTCTGGGCTTCGAAGGAGGGCAGGGGTGTCTCGCACGCGCCGGACTGCTTTGCCGCCGGGACGATGGCGGCGTGGGCGGCGCTTTGTTTCGAGGGACGGCAGGGGGCTGTGGGCGGGGCGTGGGTGGTGGTGGGGCAGGCTTCGCCGGGGCCGCCGGGTATGGGTTTCCATACGTCGCCAGCAGCCTGTTGCCGAGTGTTCCGGCGGCGGGGCTGATATCGGATCAGCCTCTCGCGGCGAAGCCTGCGGTCTCTTCATCTGTCCGGTTCTTCGCGTAACCGGTCGTGGTTCAGGTCGAGCAGTCCGCGACCAGGGCGTGGGGGGTCTTGAGGTAGGCGTCCCAGTGTTCGGCGCCGTAGATGTCCGTGCCTTGGGCCGAGACGTCCGGGCTGGTCCAGGTGATGTGGGGGAAGCCGGCGTCGTTGAGGACCTGTTCGTAGGTCTCGAAGGACCAGCGGAAGGGTTCGAGGGTGAATTCCTGGCCGGGGATCCAGGCGCGCATGGGGGTGACTTGGCCATCGTGTGCGGCGGGGTTCGCGGTGAAGTCCATGCCGTATTTGGCGTACCAGCCGGGGGTGGTGGCCACGTCGGGGTTGAGGGTGGCGAAGACGAATCGGCCGCCCTCGGGGCGCAGGGCGTTGCGGGCGGTGTGGCAGAAGCCGGCGAGGTCGTCGCGGGTGGGGGCGTAGCACAGGACGTAGACGGAGGCGACGAGGTCGAAGCGGCCGTCGAGTTCCTGGTCGCCGGTGTCGGGGGGTTGGGTGGCGTCGCGGGGCAGGTAGTGGATGCCGAGGCGTTCGTGCTGTTCGCGGCGGCGGGCGAAGTCGATCATGCCGGTGGAGTTGTCGATGCCGGTGACCGTTGCGGCGCCGTGTTCGCGGAGTTTGCGGGTGTAGAGGCCGCTGCCGCAGCCGAGGTCGAGGACGGTTTTGCCGGTGAGGTCGCCGAGGACGCTCAGGAAGGTGTGGGCCTCGATGTGCCGGCGGAAGGGCATGTCGGTCCAGCTGCGTTCGTAGGCTTCGGCGAGTTCGTCGAATTCTTTGCCCATGGGTTTGTGCTCCTGACGTGTGGGTTCACCAGGTGACGGGGAGGCTGGAGGGCCGGGTGAAGATGAGCTCCTTCTCCCAGGGGATGTCGCCGGTGGCGACGGCGAGCTGGAGGGTGGGGAAGCGTTCGAACAGGGCCCGGTAGGTGATGGCCAGGAACATGCGGGCCATGGGGGCGCCGATGCAGAAGTGCGGGCCGGCGCCGAAGGTGGCGGTGCCGTCGGTGGTGCGGTGGATGTCGAACTCGGCCGGGTTGGCGTAGTGGCGCTCGTCCCAGGTGGCCCCGAGCATGGTCGCGCACACCGCGTCGCCCTCGCGGATGAGGGTGCCGTGCAGATCGACGTCTTCAAGGGCGATGCGGGGCAGGCCCAGGACGCCGTTGTGGTGGTAGCGCAGCACCTCCTCGACGGCTTTGGGCCACAGGCCGGTGTCCTGCTGGCACTGGCGCAGTTGCCGCGGGTGCAGCAGGAGGGTGAGGGGGCCGGTGAGCAGGGGGGAGACGAGTGATTCGACGCCGGTGACGAACAGGTAGCTGGCCGTGCCGTGGAGTTCGTCGTCGCTGATGAGGTCCTGCTCGTGGGCGGTGAGCAGGGCGCCGATGGGGTCGTCGCGGTCGTTGTCGGTGCGGCGGGTGGTGATGACGTCGCGGGTGAAGGTGCTGATCTGCTCGGTGGCCTGGGCCACTATCTCGGGTGAGACCGCCAGGTTGGTCTGGAGCTTGAAGTTGTGCAGGAAGGCATCGCGGTGGCGGTCGGGGACCTTGAGGCTGTCGCAGGCGGCCAGTGGCGGCAGCGGCCCGGCGAAGGTCTCGACCAGGTCTGCGGGGTTGGGGCCGGTCGCCATTTGGTCCAGGAGCGTCTTGGTGCGGGCTTCGACGGGACCGCGGTGGCGTTCGGCTCCGGAGCGGGTGTAGTAGGGCGCGATGATGCCGCGCACCCGGGTGTGGTCGGGCGGGTCGATGTTGAAGATGCTGCCCGGCACCGAGGTGAAGTCGTCGCCGGCGATGCGCGGGGCGCCGTCGAAGGCCAGGGCGCGGGAGAAGCGGCGGTCGGCGAGGACCTTCGCGATGTCGTTCTTGCGCGTGATCATCCACGCCTCGGTGCCGCTGGGCAGGATGACGGGACAGACCGGCCGGTGCCGGCGGGCCCAGCGCAGTACCGGCGGCGGGGTGCCCAGCGGGCCGGGCTCGAAGGGGTAACGCAGGGGAAGTTTCGGTGCGCCCTTGGATGTCGGCGATTGCACCACGATCAGCTCTCCCTCGAAGAAGCGTGCGCGTTCGGCGCGGGCGCGGCCAGGGGTGTGGCGACGGCGAAGCCCTGCCCCGGCGCCAGTTCCAGGTCGTGGGGCGCCCCGGACAGCAGCACTTCGGCGATCTGGATGCGCCGGTGGTAGACGAACACCGACGAGTCCACGCCGAAGACCGACGGCGTGTCGATGAACAGCGGCATCTCCGCCATCGGGTAGTCGACCCCGATGTCGATCTGCTGCTCGTCCGGCTCGCCCTCGGACACGGCGGCCACCGCGTCCCGCGTCACCGCCCGGCACGCGGTCCGTACCGCCGGGTCCGTCTCGTACGCCTTACGCACCTGGTGGCGCAGCCGGGTATAGGCAGGCCGGTTCGCCAGCTGGGTCCAGGTGTGCAGGTGGCGGTCGGGTTCGGTGACGCCGGCGCGTAACAGGGCGCGGCGGGCGGGGTTGAGGAGCTGTTTGGTCGCCTTGCGCACCCGGTGCGCGGCCTCGGGCGGTGTCATGCCTCCGGCCGTAAGGGTGTAGGCGGCCTCGTAACCGGGGGTGAGGACGTCCACCTTCTCGAAGGACTCCAGCGCGCCCTCCACGAGCGCCTCGACGACCTTGGGTTTGTAGTGGCCGTTGAACGGGCTCACCCCGATCAGAGCGTGTTCGGCGGTGTCAGCGATCCGCCGGCACCGCTCCGTATAGCAATCCAGGTAAAAGCTCATGACTCTCCCACGACTCGGACGGATACCTCGTGCTACGTCCCAGTCCACGGTGAAAGCCGACTCCCCGGGACCCCTTCGGGCGGGCCGTCCCGTGAACGCGTTGAACAGCCCGCCGGCAGCGCGCCCGCCCGAAAGTGCAAGATTGAGTTGACCGACTACGGAACAGTTCGCACAATCTGACCTTTCACCTCGCCGATCGCAGCCACAACCTGATGCAGCCTCCAACTGGATTGGACAGCTTCGAAGTCGGGGTGCTGCATGTGTGGTTCCTAGACGCTGGTGCTCGGGTTGGTCGACTCGGTGCCGCGCGGGACAGCCGTGGGCGAGCAGGGTGGAGGGATACGTGGTGCCGGAAGGGCGGCGGCGTCCGAGCAGATGAGCGGGTGGGCGAGGGCGGGGACGAGCCGCGCTCGGGGCAGCGAGCTTGCAGACGGGGCGTGACTGTTGCTGAAGACAGCGTGTGCGTGGGTCTCTCGCCCCGGATAATGGGGTATGGCTTTCGTTGTCTTCATGACCTTGCCCGGACTGGTCATCTTGTTGACTGTTGTTGCCTTCGCCGACCAACTGCTGTTGCGTGTAGGGCGAGCTGGACTGCTCCCGTGGCGCAACAGCGTCAGACAGGGGCAGATATCGGCTACCGGTTTCGAGCAGCTTCATGCGAGCTTCTCACCGGGTAAGCAGAGCGAGCTGAAGGAGCGGCAGTTGGCGCTCATCCTGCGGGACGACGAGGAGGACGGGGCACCGCCGAACGGGACCCTGGTGGACCTGGAGGCAGGAACAGCGGTCATCCGCATGCCTTATGCCAGCCGATAGGGCAGGCCGGATCATCCCGGCCTGCCCTGGGTCCGGCCGGGACGAAGACCTTCTTCCCGGTCGTCAGCCTCCCGTGGCGAAGCCTGCGCCCGCGGCTGGGAGGAGTACGCCGACCGGTGCCGCGAGGCGCTACTGGTGGCGGGCGGCCACGGACGTGCCTCTGGGTGCGGGGATGGCCGGACGCGTCGTCGTGACGGAGGG